>CAMTUD010000018.1:0-11649 GCA_947084805.1 uncultured beta proteobacterium
CGGCGCGCTGCGCGGCGCCGGGGCGCGGGCCTCGCCCATCTCGTCGCCGCCCGCGCCACCGCCGCCGCCGGCTTCACGGCTGCCCAGCAGCTGCATCTCGGTGGCGATGACCTCGGTGGTGTACTTCTCGGCGCCGTCCTTGTCGGTGTACTTGCGTGTCTTCAGGCGGCCCTCGATGTAGACCGGGCGGCCCTTCTTCAGGTATTCACCGGCGATCTCGGCCAGGCGGTCGAACAGCGCCACGCGGTGCCATTCGGTCTCTTCCTGGCGCTCGCCGCTGGTCTTGTCCTTCCACTGCCGGCTGGTGGCCAGCGTGATGTTGCAGATCGCCGAGCCGCTGGGCATGTAGCGCACCTCGGGGTCCTTGCCCAGGTTGCCGACGAGGATGACTTTGTTGACTGAGGCCATGGGCTGCTCCGGCTGCTGCGGTGGGGTGTGGAATGGCCGCCATTATCGCGCCGCAGTCGCTGCGGGCGATCCCGCGCAAGGGTTCGTGCGAACGGGGGCACCCGGCCGCGGGGCGGACGGCTCGGGGCCCTGGCTTACGATCAGCGCCACCATGTCTGCCGTGCTGTCCGTCCCTCAGTCGCCCCCTGCCGCCACCCCCGCGACCACCCCGCAGGGCGTGCTGCACGAGGTCTTCGGCTACCCGCAATTCCGCGGCGCGCAGCAGGAGATCGTCGAGCACGTCGTGGCCGGCGGCGACGCACTCGTGCTGATGCCCACCGGCGGCGGCAAGAGCCTCTGTTATCAAGTGCCGGCCATCGTGCGCCACCGCGCCGGGCAGGGCGTGGCGGTGGTCGTGAGCCCGCTGATCGCGCTGATGCACGACCAGGTCGGCGCGCTCGATGAACTGGGCGTGCCGGCTGCCTTCCTGAACTCGTCGCTCGACGCCGACGAAGCGCGGCGTGTCGAACGCGACCTGCTCAGCGGCAAGCTGGTGCTGCTGTACGCGGCGCCCGAGCGCATCCTGACGCCGCGTTTCATGGCCATGCTGCAGAGCCTGCACGAGCGCGGGCTGCTGAGCCTGTTCGCCATCGACGAAGCGCACTGCGTCAGCCAGTGGGGACATGACTTCCGCGAGGAATACCTCGGTCTTTCGGCGCTGCACGAAACCTTCCCCGGCGTGCCGCGGCTGGCGCTCACCGCCACCGCCGACGACCACACGCGCGCCGACATCATCCAGCGCCTGCAGCTGGAAGCAGCGCGGCTCTTCGTCGCCAGCTTCGACCGCCCGAACATCCGCTACACCATCGTCGAGAAGGACGACCCGCGCAAGCAGCTGCTGCGCTTCATCCGCGACGAACACGAAGGCGAGGCGGGCATCGTCTATTGCCAGAGCCGCAAGCGTGTAGAGGAGACCGCCACCTGGCTGGCCGCCGAGGGCCTGAACGCGCTGCCCTACCACGCCGGCCTGGATGCCGACGTGCGCCGCCGCCATCAAGACCGCTTCCTGCGCGAGGACGCCGTGGTGATGGTGGCCACCATCGCCTTCGGCATGGGCATCGACAAGCCCGATGTGCGCTTCGTGGCGCACCTGGACCTGCCCAAGAACATCGAGAGCTACTACCAGGAGACCGGCCGCGCCGGGCGTGACGGCCTGCCCGCCGACGCCTGGATGAGCTACGGCCTGGCGGATGTGGTCAACCAGCGCCGCATGATCGACGACAGCGACGCCGAGGAAGACTTCAAGCGCCTGCAGCGCGGCAAGCTCGACGCGCTGCTGGCGCTGAGCGAAGCGCACGATTGCCGGCGTGTGCGGCTGCTGGGCTACTTCGGCCAGGACAGCACACCCTGCGGCAACTGCGACAACTGCCTGCATGCACCGGCCACCTGGGACGCCACCGAGGCCGCGCGCAAGGCGCTCAGCTGCATCTACCGTTTCCGCCAGGCCGGCGGCCAGCGTTACGGCGCCGGCCACCTGATCGACGTGCTGCGCGGCAAGGTGACGGAGAAGGTGACCGAGCGCGGGCACGAACGCCTGTCGACCTTCGGCGTCGGCGCCGATGTGTCGGAAGCGCAGTGGCGGCTGGTGCTGCGCCAGCTCATCGCGCTGGGCCACGTGCACGCCGAAGGTGAATACAACACGCTGGGCCTGAGCGACAGCGCGCGCGAGGTGCTGCGCGGCGAGGTGCCGGTGCGGCTGCGTGTGCCGGCCGACGTGAAACCGCGCGGCAAGGCCGGGCGCGAACGTGGCCCCCGCGGCACGGGCGGCAAGCCGCCACCGATGCCGCTGAACGCCGCCGCCACCGAACGCTTCGCGGCGCTGAAGGCCTGGCGCGCCGAGGTCGCGCGGGAACACAACCTGCCGGCCTACGTCGTCTTCCACGATGTCTCGCTGGCCGAGATGGCGCGTGAGCAGCCGACGACGCTGGACGCGCTGTCGGGCATCACCGGCGTGGGCGCGAAGAAGCTCGAGGCCTACGGCGCCGAGATCCTGCGCGTGCTGGCCGACTGACCCCTAGCCCGCCCGTCGCCGCCACGGTGCGCCCGAGCGGACCTATTTCACGCTGCCCGGGCTCAAGGCGGGCCGGAGGCCGCCGACGCGCGCGCGCCAGGCCCGTGGCGCAGGATCGGGCGGGCATACTCGTTTCACTTGGAACCGCATGGGCAATCCCTCGCTCGTGGGGGATCTCAGCCCAGCATCGCGAGGAGCGATCGGCCTTGGCGCAACCGCCCCAACTCGTCCCACCGACCGCGATGCCCGGTGCCCCCCGCTGCCGCGCACGGCCCGTGCCGGCATGCAGGCCCACCTCCGCATGACGAACCCGCCGGGCCAGCACGAGCGCGCCGAGCCCCGCTCGCCGCAGCCGCAGCCGCTGCCGGCCGGGCGCCTGGGCGCGGTGCTCGACGCCCAGGTGCTGAGCACCTTCGCCCGCGGCGAACTCGCCAGGCTGCAGGACCGGCCGTGGCCGTTCGACACACCGACGCCGCCACGCACCGATGCCGCGGCACCGGGCGCGACACGCCGCAACACGCAGGACCCGCGCTTCGCGGCCCTCTTCGACAGCCTGCCCGTCGCCGGCCTGCTGGTCGCGGCCGATGGCGCGGTGCTGCAGTTCAACGCCGCCGCGGCGCAGCTGCTGGCCCTGCCGGCCCACCCCGCCACGCCGCTCTTCCTGCACCGCCTGCTGGAGGGCAGCGACGTGCTGGGACGCGTCGACGCCGCCCTGCGCGCGGCCCGCGGCGGCGGCAGCCAGGTGCTGGCCCGCGTCGGCTTCTTCGGCGCCGGCGGGCGCCGCGGCAGCGGCGAGCTGCACGTCGCGCGGCTGCCGGGCGGCGGCGAGGGCGGCGGCGCAGGCTTCGTCTGCACCCTGGTCGACCGCAGCGAGCACCTGCGCGCCCTGCACGCCCTGGAGGCCTCGGCCGAGACGCTGCGCCAGCGCGAGGCCTTCCTGGCCGAGTCGGCGCGGCTGGCACGCGTGGGCGGCTGGGAACTGACGCTGTGCCGCGTGCGCTGCGCTGGTCGGCACAGCTGCGCACGCTGCTCGAACTGCCCGCCCATGTGCCGGCGTCGCTGGAAACCACGCTGGCGCGCTGCGCGCCGCACCACCGCGACATCCTTGCCGCCGCCATCGCCGCGGCCGAACAGGGGCGCGGCTTCGCGATCGAACTCGACATGCGCACGGCCGCCGGACACGCGCTGCGCGTGCTCGCCGTGGGCTCGCCCGAGCTCGTGGACGGCGCCGTGGTGCGCATCACCGGCGCGCTGCAGGACATCACGCCGCAGCACCTGGTGCGGCGCGAACTGGGTGTGCTCACCGAACGCCTGGCCATCGCCAACGAAGCCGGCGGCATCGGCGTCTGGGACTGGGACCTGAGCGTGGGCCGGCTGGCCCTCGACGCACGCCTGCGCCAGCTGCTCGGCGTCGACGCCGCCACCGCTGGCACGCTGGCCGAGGCGCTGCGCCCGTGCCTGCAGCCGGACGAGCAGGCCCACCTGCAGGCCGCGGTCGACGCCGCGCTGCAGCACCTGACGCCGCTGAACGTCGAACTGCAGCTGCGGGCCCGGCCCGAGGACACCGGCGACCGCTGGCTGCACGTCACCGGCCGCGCCCACGCCGACGCCCAGGGGCGCGTGGTGCGGCTCATCGGCTGCGCCTGGGACAGCAGCGCCGAGCACGAGTCGGTGCGCCTGGTGGCGGCCAAGGAAGCGGCCGAGAGCGCCAACCAGGCCAAGGGCGCCTTCCTCTCGCGCATGAGCCACGAGTTGCGCACGCCGCTGAACGCCATCCTCGGCTTTTCGCAACTGATGCGCATGGAGGCCGACAAGGGCGACCTCGTGCTCAAGCCGCACCGCGTGGCGCTCATCGAGGGCGCGGCGCGCCACCTGCTCGACCTCGTCAACGAGGTGCTCGACGTCTCGCGCATCGAGGCCGGGCAGGTCGACGTGCAGCTGACCACCGTCGACCTGCACCGCATCGTCGCCGAGTCGCTGCCCATGGTGCAGGGGCTGGCCGAACGCGGCGGCGTCGCGCTTGTCGACCACACGGCCGACGGGCCGCCCTGCTGGGTGCGGGGCGACCGCCTGCGGCTGAAGGAGGTGGTGATCAACCTGCTGTCCAACGCCGTCAAGTACAACCGGCCGGATGGGCGCGTCGACATCACCGCCACGGCCGTCGGCGACGGCGTCGAACTGTGCGTGGCCGACACCGGACAGGGCCTGCGCGAGGACCAGCTCGCGGGGCTGTTCCAGCCCTTCAACCGCGTCGGTGCCGAAGCCTCCGGCATCGAGGGCTCGGGCATGGGCCTGTTCGTGAGCCGGCGTTTCGTCGAGCTGATGGGCGGGCACATCGGCGTCGAGAGCCGGGTCGGCGCGGGCACCACCGTGCGTGTGCAGCTGAAGGCGCCCGGGACGCCTTGAGGCGCGGGCCCGGGCGGCCCCTGCGCCAGCGGGGTGGCGTCGTTATCATGGCCGGTTGCCCTGCGCCCCCACCATGCCCTTGCCGAACGACGTTCCGAACCCGCCCCGCGCAGCTTTTCAGGAAGCGCGCACGCCCCGTGTCCCGTACCAGGAGGCCCGAACCCTTCGCGTCCGGGGTGCACGCACCCACAACCTGAAGAACATCGACCTCGACATCCCCAAGCACGCGCTGGTGGTGATCACGGGGCTCAGCGGATCGGGCAAGAGCAGCCTGGCCTTCGACACGCTCTACGCCGAAGGCCAGCGGCGCTACGTGGAAAGCCTCAGCGCCTACGCGCGGCAGTTCCTGCAGCTGATGGACAAGCCCGATGTCGATGTCATCGAGGGCCTGAGCCCGGCCATCAGCATCGAGCAGAAGGCGACCTCGCACAACCCGCGTTCCACCGTGGGCACCATCACCGAGATCCACGACTACCTGCGCCTGCTGTATGCGCGCGCCGGCACACCCTACTGCCCCGACCACGGCCTGCCGCTGCAGGCGCAGAGCGTGAGCCAGATGGTCGACGCCGTGCTGGCGATGCCCGAAGACACCAGGCTGATGATCCTGGCGCCCGTGGTGCGCGACCGCAAGGGCGAGTTCGAGGACCTCTTCGCCGACATGCAGGCACGCGGCTACGTACGCTTTCGCGTCGGCAGCGACGGCCAGCCCGGCGCGGTGGTCGAAGCCGAGGCGCTGCCCAAGCTGAAGAAGGCCGAGAAACACGACATCGACGTCGTCATCGACCGCCTGCGCAGCAAGCCCGACGTCAAGCAGCGCCTGGCCGAGAGCTTCGAGGCTTCGCTGCGCATCGCCGACGGCCGCGCCATCGCGCTCGAGATGGACACCGGCGATGAGCATCTGTTCAGCAGCAAGTTCGGCTGCCCGGTGTGCAGCTATTCGCTGAGCGAACTGGAGCCGCGGCTGTTCAGCTTCAACAGCCCGGTGGGCGCCTGCCCGGCCTGCGACGGCCTGGGCCAGGTGACGGCGATGGACCCCGAACGTGTGGTTGCCTTCCCGTCGCTGAGCCTGGCCGCCGGCGCCGTGAAGGGCTGGGACCGCCGCAACGCCTACACGCACACGCTGCTGGAGAGCGTGGCGAAGCACTACGGTTTCGACATCGAGACCCGCTTCGAGGACCTGCCCGACAGCGCACGCCAGGTGCTGCTGTTCGGCAGCGGCGACGTGGACATCGAGTTCACCTACGAAGCCGAAGGTGTGGGCAAGGGCGGCCGCGGCAAGGCGCGTGCGATGAAACGCCGCCACCCCTTCGAAGGCATCATCCCCAACTTCGAGCGCCGCTTCCGCGAGACCGACTCGGTGGCCGTGCGCGAGGAGCTGGCGCGTTACCAGGCCGCCAAGGCCTGCCCGCAGTGCGAGGGTTCGCGCCTGCGCCGCGAGGCGCGCCACGTGTTCCTGCAGCACGCCGACGGTGTGAAGGGCCCGCCGATCTACGCCGTCGAACACGCCACGCTGGCCGCCGCGCTGGACATCTTCGAGCGCCTGAAGCTGCCCGGCGCCAAGGGCGAGATCGCCGAGAAGATCGTGCGCGAGATCCGCAGCCGGCTGCGTTTCCTGAACGACGTCGGCCTGAGCTACCTCAGCCTCGACCGCGGCGCCGACACGCTGAGCGGCGGTGAATCGCAGCGCATCCGGCTGGCCAGCCAGATCGGCAGCGGCCTGAGTGGCGTGATGTACGTGCTGGACGAACCCAGCATCGGCCTGCACCAGCGCGACAACGAACGCCTCATCGGCACGCTGATGCACCTGCGCGACCTGGGCAACAGCGTGCTCGTGGTGGAACACGACGAAGACATGATCTGGGCCGCCGACCACGTGGTCGACATGGGCCCGGGCGCCGGCGTGCACGGCGGCCGCGTGATGGCCCAGGGCACACCGCAGGAAGTGGCCGCCAACCCCGATTCCCTCACCGGCCAGTACCTGGCGCGGGTGCTGCGCATCGAGGTGCCCAAGCGCCGCCGCCCGGCCACCGGCTTCGGCGCCGCGCCCTTCCGGCTGAGCATCCTGGGTGCACGCGGCAACAACCTCTGCGGCGCCGACGGCCAGGGCGTGAACGTCGACATCCCGGTCGGCCTGCTGACCTGCGTCACCGGCGTCAGCGGCAGCGGCAAGAGCACGCTGATCAACGACACGCTCTACACGGCGGTGGCGCGCAAGCTCTACCAGGCGCACGCGGAGCCGGCGCCGCACGACCGCATCGAGGGCCTGGACCATTTCGACAAGGTCATCAACGTCGACCAGAGCCCGATCGGCCGCACGCCGCGCAGCAACCCGGCCACCTACACCGGCCTCTTCACACCGATCCGCGAGATGTTCGCCGAGGTACCGGCGGCGCGTGAACGTGGTTACGGCGCCGGGCGCTTCAGCTTCAACGTCAGCGCCAGTTCGGGCGGCGGGCGCTGCGAAGCCTGCGAGGGCGACGGCGTCATCAAGGTCGAGATGCACTTCCTGCCCGACATGTACGTGCCCTGCGACGTCTGCCACGGCGCACGCTACAACCGCGAGACGCTGGAGATCCTCTACAAGGGCAAGAACATCACGCAGGTGCTGGAGCTGACGGTGGAGGACGCGCACGGCTTCTTCAGCGCCGTGCCCAACATCGCGCGCAAGCTGCAGACGCTGCTGGACGTGGGCCTGGGCTACATCCGGCTGGGACAGGCCGCGACGACGCTGTCAGGCGGCGAGGCGCAGCGTGTGAAGCTGGCGCTGGAACTCAGCAAGCGCGACACCGGCAGAACCTTGTACATCCTGGATGAGCCCACCACCGGCCTGCACTTCCACGACGTCGGCCTGCTGCTGAAGGTACTGCACCAGCTGCGCGACGCCGGCAACACCATCGTCGTCATCGAGCACAACCTCGACGTCATCAAGACCGCCGACTGGCTGATCGACATGGGCCCCGAAGGCGGTGCCGGCGGCGGGCGCGTGGTGGTGTGCGGCACGCCTGAAGAAGTGGCGGCGCACGAGGGCAGCCACACGGGGCGGTTTTTGAAGGCGATGCTGGCGCAGTGAGCCCCAGCCTCAGCCCGCCACCGTGCGCGCGTGTTCCACCATCTCGGCGAACAGCAGCTCCAGCGCCTTGGGCCGGATCTGGTAGGGGTCGAACTCGGCCTGCGGGCTGTACTTCAGGAACATCTGCCGGTTGGCCTCGGTCGTCGTCACCAGGCCCATGGCCCACTGGCCATAAAGGCGCTGCTCGGTCTCGGCGTAGGACAGGATCGCCGGGTCGCGGTGGCGCGGGTCGAGCAGGATGCGGTGGTAGAGCGAGTTGACGACCAGATGGTCGCCTTCCAGGCACTGCAGGAAGATGCCGTTGGACAGCAGCAGCGCGCCCGTGACGCCGGCCTTGGCGTTGTTGCGTTGCGAACGCTGCACGATGTCCTTCACGTCCAGCGGTGTCAGCACGCCGGCGGTGCGGCTGGCGTAGATGAGGCGGATCAGCATGCGGGTCTCCGACAGAAAGAGCGATGGTGAAAGGGGCGGTGAACGGTGGTGCGGACGATCGTAAGGGTTGCCCACGCGGCGCGCTGCCGGCCCGCACCCTAGACTGCGGCGCCCACACCCTGTTGCCGTCCGCGCCATGAGCCTCACTGTCGATTACTACCTCGCACCGCAGTCACCGTGGACCTACCTCGGCCACGCCCGTTTCCTGCGCATCGCGGCCGAGGCCGGGGCGCGCGTGACGCTGAAGGTGGTGGACCTGAGCCAGGTCTTCCCGGTCTCGGGCGGCCTGCCGCTGGCGCAGCGGCCGCCGCAGCGCCAGGCCTACCGGCTCGTCGAGCTGGCGCGCTGGCGCGATGCACTCGGCCTGCCGCTGAACGTGAAGCCGAAATTCTTTCCGGTGCCCGGGGCGGCCGCGGCGCGGCTCATCGTGTGTGTCGACGCCGCCGACGGCACGGCCGCCGCGCTGGCGCTGGCCGGCCGTGTGCTCGCCGCCGTGTGGGCGCAGGAACGCAACATCGCCGAGCCCGCCACGCTGGCCGAACTGCTGGCCGAGAGCGGCCTGCCGGCGTCGCGCCTGGCGGAATCGGCGGGCCTGCAACCGGTGTGCGACGCCCACACGCAAGACGCCATCGACGCCGGCATCTTCGGCGCGCCCAGCTACGTGATCGACGGCGAGCTGTTCTGGGGCCAGGACCGGCTCGACTTCGTGCAGCGCCGGCTGCAGGCGGCCCGCGGCGCCTGACGCGACGCGCGCGCAAAGAAAAAGGGCCCCGAGGGGCCCTTTTTTGCAGCGTCGCCGAAACGGCTTACTTCAGGTGGCTGCTGATCAGCTTGGTCATCTCGAACATCGAGACTTGCGCCTTGCCCAGCACCGTCTTGAGCTTGGCGTCGGCGTTGATCATCGTGCGCTTGACCTTGTCCTGCAGGTCATTCTTCTTGATGTACTCCCACACCTTCTTGGTGACGTCGGTACGCGGAAGGGCCTTGTCGCCGATGATGGCCGCCAGCGCGGCGCTGGGGGTCAGCGGCTTCATGAAGGCCGCGCTGGGCGTGCGCTTCTTGGCCGGAGCGGCCTTCTTCGCAGGCGCCGCCTTCTTGGCCGGTGCCGCCTTCTTCGCCGGTGCCGCTGCCTTCTTCGCAGGTGCAGCCTTCTTGGCCGGGGCGGCCGCCTTCTTGGCCGGAGCCGCCTTTTTCGCCGGGGCCGCCTTCTTGGCCGGAGCGGCCTTCTTCGCGGGAGCTTTTGTCGCAGTTGCCATTTGGATGTTCTCCATCAGTGGATGAGGGATGCCGCTTACCGTGCAAGCCTCGCAAACGATGTTCTGTCGCGGACTTGTCTTTCCTGGGAAACGTGCAGGCGCGATGCTACTGCGTGCGAGGGGCACTGAGAAGGCGTTTTCCTAGGTAAAAGCGGCTTTCACACCACGCTTTGCGCCACGTTATGCTGCGGGCATGAAGATCATCGTGCGTTGGATGCTGCTCGCGGCCGCCCTTCTGCTCGTCGCCAACCTCTACAGCGGCGTGCAGGTGGCCAGTTTCTGGTCGGCCCTGGTGGCCGCGCTGGTGCTCGGTTTGTTCAACACGCTGGTGCGTCCGCTGCTGGTGTTGCTGACGCTGCCGGTGACGCTGATCACGCTGGGCCTCTTCCTCTTCGTCATCAACGCGGCGATGTTCTACGCCTCGGCCAGCGTGCTCGACGGCTTCAACGTCACGGGCTTCGGCGCGGCGCTCATCGGTTCGCTGCTCTACAGCCTGTGCGGCATGGTCATCGACGTCGCGGTCGAGCGCCTGTTCAACGGCTCGAACCCCTAGGCCGCGCCCGCGGCGGCGGCGCAGCGCGCACCTCGAAGGCCACGCGCACCGCGTCGCCGGCATCGGCGCCCTGCCACTGCAGCACGTGGCGCCCCGGGCGCGGCAGCCAGTGCACACGCGGGCCCGCGCCCAGCAACTGCCCATCGAGCGACCAGCGGCCCGGCGCCCCTTCGAAGACCAGGCGCTGCACGGCCATCGGGATGTCGGGGTCGAGCACAAACAGGCTGCCGTCACGCGGCGAACTGATGCCGAAGACCGAGGCCCCGGCCCCCACCGGCACCCCGGCCGGCAGCGCCGGCGCCGTGCCGGCCAGGAACCACTCGCCGCCCTGCGCCACCAAGCCCGGCGACGGCGGCGGCGCACGCGAAGGTGCGCCCGCGTGCAGGTAGGCCACGATCTCGCGCCACACCGGCGCCGCGCCGCTGACGCCACTGACCCCATGCATCGGTGCGCCACTGGCGTTGCCCACCCACACACCGACCGTGTAGCGGTCGGTGAAGCCCAGGCACCAGTTGTCGCGCAGGTCCTTGCTGGTGCCAGTCTTGACCGCCGCCCAGCCGCGCGTGACGAGGGGGCTGTCGAGGCCGAAGGTGGTGGCGCGCGCCGCGGGGTCGGCCAGGATGTCGGCGACGATGTAGGCCACGGCGGGGTCGAACACGGCCGGCGGTGAGGTGTTGCGTGCGGCCTTCGTGCCCGGGCCTTCGGCCTGCCAGCGCACCGCACCGCCGTGTCCGCCGTTGGCCAGCATGCGGTAGGCGTTGGTCAGGTCGAGCAGCGTCACGTCGGCGCTGCCCAGGGCCAGCGCGTGGCCGTGGAAGCCGGCACTTTCGCTGGGGCGCAGGCCGGCGCGCATCAGGGTGTCGAACAGGGCGTCGGGCCCCAGCAGCGCGCCCAGGCGCACCGCGGGCACGTTCAGGCTCGACGCCAGCGCCGTGCGCACGCCTACCGCGCCCTTGTAGGCGCGGTCGTAGTTCTGCGGCTGGTAGAGCGCGGCACCGCCGCCGGGGCCTTCGCTGCTGAGCTGCAGCGGCGCGTCGTCGAGCACGCTGGCGGCGGTGATCAATCGCTGCTGCAACGCCTGCGCATAGACGAAGGGCTTGAGCGTGCTGCCGGGCTGACGGCGCGCCAGCACCGCGTCGACCGCGGCGGCCGACGACTGCAGCGGCCCCGCGCTGCCCACCCAGGCCAGCACCTCGCCGCTGCGGTTGTCGAGCACCAGCACGGCGCCGTCCTCGACTTCGCGGCCGCGCAGTTCCGACAGCTGGCGCCGCAGCGCCGCCAGCACCACGCGTTGCAGGCCGGCGTCGAGCGTGCTGCGCTGCGTGGCCGCGCCATCGGCCGCGATCACCTGGCGCGCGAAGTGCGGCGCGAGTTGTTCACCGAGCGGCATGCCACCACGCCGTGCGAGCGCCGTTTCGGTCAACGCGACCACGCCGGTGCAGCTGGCCGCTTGCAGCTGCAAGACCCCGCAGGC
>CAMTUD010000019.1:0-20094 GCA_947084805.1 uncultured beta proteobacterium
CTTTCCCTACACGACGCTCTTCCGATCTCCGCGGCAGCCCCGACCGCGATCGCCGCATCCGCGCCGGCGGCGTCGGCTGCCCCGCGCACGCCGCTGTCAGCCCTGACGCCGGCGCAGCGCCGCGAACTGCCGCCACTGGCGATCGGCGGGTCGATCTGGTCGGACAGCGCGCTCGGCCGTTTTGTCATCGTCAACGGCCAGGTCGTGCGCGAGGGCGAGACGGCCGCGCCGGGCGTGGTGGTCGAGCGCATCGAGCCCAAGGCGGTGCTGCTGCGCTGGCGCGACCTGCGGCTGGAACTGCCGCTCTGAGCCGCCCCGCCCCCGCAGGCCGGGGGCGCCACCGGCGCCGGGCCGGGGTCGGCTTCGCGCCATACTCGTGCACTTCGTAACGACTTGATGCAGTGGCATGGGGCAGCGGGCTGAGGGCAGGGTGGTGCAAGGTTGCGTGAAGGCCTGGGGCCTGGGGCTGCTGCTGTGGCTGGCCGGCTCGGCGCAGGCGGCTTCGTGGGTGGCCGGCCCAGGTGGCTCGCCGATGGCGCTGGCCGACGCCGTGGCGCGTGCCGCCGACGGCGACACCGTCGAACTGCTGCCCGGCGATTACCGCACGCCGCTGGTGCTGGACAAGCGGCGACTGACGCTGCGTGCCGAGGGCAAGGTCGTGGTGCACGGCGACGGCAAGCCCGGCCAGCAAAAGGCACTGTGGACGGTGCGCGGCGGCGACGTCGCCATCGAGGGCCTGGAATTCCGCGGCGCCCGCGCCAGCGACGGCGGCGGCGCCGGCGTGCGCCAGGAAGGCGGCCGGCTGACGCTGCGCAAGTCGCAGTTCTTCGACAACGAACATGGCGTGCTGGCCACCAACGACGAGCAGGCCGAACTGGTCATCGAGAACTGCGTGTTCGGCCAGGCGCCGAAGGTGGTGGGCGGGCTGCACCACCTGCTGAACGTGGGTCGCATCGGCAAGCTCAGCATCACGGGCAGCCGCTTCCAGCAGGGTTTCGAAGGCCACCTCATCCGCAGCCGCGCGCGGGAGGCGGTGATCAGCTACAACTTCATCCACGACAGCGTGCGGGGCGGTGCGTCCTACGAGATCGAACTGGCCGCCGGGGGCATGGCCACCGTGATCGGCAACGTCATCGGCCAGGGCTTCGATAACCAGAACCCGGTGATGCTGGCCTACGGCACCGAGGGCCGCGCCTGGGAAAGGAACGAACTGCGGGTGGCCCACAACACCTTCATCCACTACGGCTGGCTGCCGGCGTGGTTCATGCGGGTGCTGGACGACCGCATCGGCGCCGACACCAAGGTCTACGCGGTGAACAACCTGCTCGTCGGCCCGGGGCTGTTTTCGCCCGGCACCTCGGGTGAATTTGCGGGCAACCGCTATGCCACGCGCGGCATGCTGCAGGACATCTGGACCTACGGCTTCGAACTGCCGCCGGGCTCGACCTGGCGTGGCGTGGGTGTCGATCCGTCACAGGTCGGCGGCCAGGATCTGCGGCCGCAGGCCGAGTTCGAATGGCCGGTGGGCACACGCAAGCTGCCGCCCGGCGCCACGGGCTGGACGCCGGGCGCCTTACAACGCTGAGCCCAGTTCCCGGTGCCGTCAGGCCCGGCGATGTGTCGGGATACGATGGTTCTTTCATCAGCCAAAGACACCGACATGGAACGCTGGTCCCCCGAGAGCATCGCCGCCCAGGCGCTGGGCTGGATAGACGAGACGACGCGCGCGATCACGCCGCCCATCCACGTCAGCAGCACCTACCTGCGCGACGCCGACAACCAGTACCGCACGGGGCGTGTCTACGCGCGTGACCAGAACCCGGCCTTCGACCAGGCCGAAGCGGTGATCAACGCGCTGGAAGGTGGCCACCAGACGCTGCTCTTCGCCAGCGGCATGGCTGCGGCCACCGCGGTGTTCCAGGCGCTGGCGCCGGGCGACCACGTGCTGGCGCCCAAGGTGATGTACTGGAGCCTGCGCAACTGGCTGCTGACCTTCGCCGTGCCCTGGGGGCTGGACGTCGAACTCATCGAAATGACCAGCCCGGAAGCGGTGCAGGCGGCGCTGCGCCCGGGCCAGACCAAGCTGGTGTGGGTCGAGACCCCCGCCAACCCGCTGTGGACGGTGACCGACATCGCTGCCACCGCAGAACTGGCCCATGCCGCCGGCGCGCTGCTGGCCGTCGATTCCACCGTGCCGACACCGGTGCTGACGCAGCCGCTGGCGCTGGGCGCCGACATCGTGATGCACGCCGCCACCAAGTACCTCAACGGCCACAGCGACCTCATCGCCGGCGTGCTGAGCACACGCGCCGACAACGCACACTGGCAACGTGTGCGCAAGGTGCGGGCGCAGATCGGGGGCACGCTGGGCAGCTTCGAGGCGTGGCTGCTGCTGCGCGGCATGCGCACGCTGCACCTGCGTGTGCGCGCAGCCTGCGCGTCGGCGCAGCAGGTGGCCGAGTACTTCGACGGCCATGCGCTGGTAGCCGAGGTGCTCTATCCCGGCCTGCCGCAATGCCATGGTCACGAGATCGCAAAACGCCAGATGCAGGGCGGCTTTGGCGGCATGCTGTCGATCCGCGTCAAGGCGAATGCACAGGGCGGCGAAGCGGCGGCGATCGCGGTGGCCGCGCACACGAAGCTGTGGAAACGCGCCACCTCGCTGGGCGGCACCGAAAGCCTGATCGAGCACCGCGCCAGCGTCGAGGGCGCCGGCACGCCGGCGCCGCCCGACTTGCTGCGCCTCTCGGTCGGTATCGAGCATGTCGACGACCTGATCGCCGACATGGAAGCGGCGCTGGCCACCGCGCACCGCTGAAGCCGGCGCCGGGCCGCGCCGGGCCCGGCACGGTGCCTGCACGCACCGCGTTGACCGGCCCGTGAAACTCCGGCATCATCGATCGTGTAACAAAATTACATCGCCGGCCCATACCCGGTCTCGCGCCATGTCCTTCGACCTCGTGCTCTTCGGTGGTACCGGCGACCTCACCTGGCGCAAGCTGATGCCGGCGCTGTTCCAGGCCTGGCGCCACGGCAAGCTGCCGGCGGGCGGGCGCATCCTGGCGGTGGCGCGCGACGAGCGCAGCGACGCCGAGTACCGCAACTACATTCGCGAGAAGTTCGCCGGTGTCGACGAGTCCAAGCAACCGAGTGACGAGGAGTTCGCGCGTTTTGCCGAACTGCTGCACTACCGCCGCATGGACCTGGCGCAGCCCGAGCACTACGCCGGCCTGAAGCAGTGGCTGGGCGAGCCCCGGGCCGATCAGGGTCGCGCAGACGGCCCGGCCGACACCGTGGTGCTGTTCCTGGCCACCAGCCCGCACCTCTTCGTGCCCGTGGTGCAGCAGCTGGGCGCGGCCGGCATCAACGGCGCCAACGTGCGCCTGGTGCTGGAAAAGCCGCTCGGCCACGACCTGGCCAGCGCGCAGGAAATCAACCGCGCCGTGCGCTCGGCCTTCCGCGAAGAGCAGGCGCTGCGCATCGACCATTACCTGGGCAAGCCGGCGGTGCAGAACCTGATGGCGCTGCGTTTCGGCAACGCGCTGTTCGAGCCGCTGTGGCGGCGCGAGAGCATCGCCAACATCCAGATCACCATCGCCGAGAGCATCGGCGTGGGCACGCGCGGCGATTTCTACAACACCACCGGTGCGCTGCGCGACATGGTGCAGAACCACGCGCTGCAACTGCTGACGATGATCGCGATGGAGCCACCGTCCACCAGCGACGCCGACGCCATCCGCGACGAGAAGCTCAAGGTGCTGCGCTCGCTGAAGCCCTTCACGCCCGAGAGCGTGGCGCGCGACGTGGTGCGCGGGCAGTACCGCGCCGGCACGGTGGATGGCAAGGCCGTGCCCGGGTATCTGGACGAGCAGAAGGTGCCGCCGGGCAGCGCCTGCGAGACCTTCGTCGCGCTGCGCACCGAGGTGCAGAACTGGCGCTGGGCCGGCGTGCCCTTCTACCTGCGCACCGGCAAGCGGCTGGCTTCGCGAGACGCCCACATCGTCGTCAACTTCCGCGAGGTGCCGCACCCCATCTTTGCGGGCACGCGGCAGGCCAACAAGCTGGTCATCAAGCTGCAGCCCGAGGATGGGCTCGAACTGCACCTGCTGGCCGCCAAGGGCGGCGGCGGCGACGAGCGGCTGTCACCGGTGTCGCTGGACCTCGATTTCGACAAGGCCTTCCTCAGCGAGCGTGTGGGCGGCTACGAGCGGCTGCTGATGGACGCCATCGCCGGCCGCCTGAACCTCTTCGTGCGCAGCGACGAGCAGGAGCAGGCCTGGCGCTGGGTCGAACCCATCCTGCACGCCTGGGCCGCCGACCCCGCCGCCCCGCGCCCCTACGCTTCTGGCGGCTGGGGCCCCGCGGCGGCCAGCGCGCTGGTGGCACGCGACGGCTGCGCCTGGGCCGAAGAGCAATGAGGCCGGCGCTGCACGCCCTGCTGGCGTGTGGCTTGCTGGTGGGTGCGACCGCTGCCGCAGCGGCCACGGTGCCGGTGGTGCCCGGGCAGTTGGCGCAGGCGCTGCGGCAGGCCGCCGACGGGGACACCTTGGTGCTGGCGCCGGGCGACTACCACGGCGAGGTCGGCGTCATCACCCAGCGGCGGCTCACGCTGGTGGGCGGGGGCGAGCGGCCGGTGCTGCATGCCGACGGCCAGCATGCCGAGGGCAAGGCCATCCTCGTCGTGCGCAACGGCGATGTGATGATCGAGAACATCGAGTTCCGCGGCGCGCGTGTGCCCGACCGCAATGGCGCCGGCATCCGCTTCGAACAGGGCCGCCTGCTCGTGCGCCGCTGCGCCTTCGTCGACAATGAAAACGGCATCCTCGCGGGCAACTTCGGTGATGCCGAACTGACTGTCGAGGACAGCACGTTCGCCCAGGCACCGGTGGGCAAGAAGCTGCCGCACCTGCTGTACGTGGGCCGCATCGCTCGCTTCACGCTCAGCGGCAGCTGGCTGCACGGCGGCCAGTACGGGCACCTGGTGAAGTCGCGGGCGCGCGAGAACCATGTCCGCTACAACCGGCTCGTCGACGGTCCGGGCGGCCATGCGGCCTACGAGCTGGAGTTTCCGAACGGCGGTGTCGCCTGGGTGGTGGGCAACGTCATCGGCCAGAGCGCAGGCACCAGCAACCCGGCCATCGTGTCCTTCGGTGCCGAGGGCTCCGACGGCCGCGACCAGGCGCTCTTCATGGCCCACAACACGCTAGTCAACGACGGCCCCGGGCCCGCCGTCTTCGTGCGCGTGCACGAGGCGCGGCTCGACAAACCGGTGGCGATGCGCTTCGTCAACAACCTCAGCGTCGGCTACGGCGTCGGCGAACTCGGCCTGGCCGACATCCGGCAGGGTAACTTCACGGCCACTGCCGGCGTGCTTCTGGACGCCGACGGCGGCCGTTATGCCTTGGCCCGTGATTCGTCGCTGCGTGGTCGGGGCGTCGAGCCTGGCCAGGCGCGCGGCATCGCGCTGACGCCGCAAGCCGAGTTCGTGCCACCGGTGGGCACGCGGCCGCTGGCCGCACCCGCTCGCTGGTCACCCGGCGCCTACCAGGACTAGAAACATGTTGCCCCCAAGCCCACTTCGTTTGCGGCCCCCCGCGGCGGCTCGTCAGCGCCTGCGGGCGGCCGGGCAACGCTGACCATGCTCGACCGTATCCGCGCCTCCATCCCCGCGCTGCCGCCGGCCGAGCAACGTGTGGCCAAGCTGCTGCTGGCCGACCCCCGCAGCTTCGCCACGCTGCCGGTGGCCGAACTGGCCGACCGATCGCACGTCAGCAAGCCCACCGTGGTGCGCTTCTGCCGCAGCATCGGCTACGACGGCCTGGCCGACTTCAAGCGCAAGCTGGCCGGCAGCGTCAACGAAGGTGTGCCCTTCGTGCACCGCGCGGTGGACGACGACGACAAGGCCGGCGACATCGTCGTCAAGGTCATCGACAACGCGGTGGCCGCGATGCTGCGCTACCGCAACGCAGCCGCCAGCCAGAGCGTCGAGCGTGCGATCGTGGCGCTGGCCGCAGCCGGCCGTGGCGGCCACCGCATCGAGTTCTACGGTGTCGGCAACTCGGGCATCGTGGCGCTGGACGCGCAGCACAAGTTCTTCCGCCTCGGCGTCACCGCCACGGCCGTCAGCGACGGCCACATGCAGGTGATGAGCGCGACGATGCTGAAGCCGGGCGACTGTGCGGTGATCATCAGCAATTCGGGCCGCAGCCGCGACCTGCTCGACGTGGCCGAGATCGCCCGGCGCAAGGGCGCGACGGTGATCGCCGTCACGGCCAGCGGCTCGGCGCTGGCGCACGAGGTGCAGCACGGCGCGCAGCACATCCTGCTGGCGGCCGACCACCCCGAGGACGCCGACCGCTACAGCCCCATGGTGTCGCGGCTGCTGCACCTGCTGATCATCGACATCCTGACCACCGGCGTGGCGCTGCGCCTGGGTTCGGCGCAGTTGCGCCCGCTGTTGCAGGAGATCAAGAAGAACCTGCGCTTGAAGCGTTATGCCCCGCCGGACCGTGGCCCGGGCGGGCGGGCTCAGGACGGCGACAGCGAGAGCAGTTCCTCGATGCCGTAGAGCGCGGCCAGCTGGGCCAGCTGGGCCGGTGCGCCGGTGACGGTGAATTCGCGGCCGGCCGCCTGCGCGGCGCGGCGCGCCTGCAGCAGCAGCGCGATGGTCGAGGTGTCGTAGGCCTGCAGCGCCGAGGCGTCGACGCTGAACACGCCTTCGCCCTGCGCCAGCGCGGCCGGCAGCGTGGCGGCCAGTTCGGCCGCGTGCTCCAGCGTCGCGTCGGCCGGCAGCTGCAGCGCCGCGTTCACTTGGCCGCGGCCTTGTTGCGTTCGGTCAGCGTCTTGATGAGGCCGTCGAGACCGCCCTTGGTGATCTCGCCAGCGAACTGCGAACGGTAGTTCTGCACCAGCCAGATGCCACCGACGTTGACGTCGATGATCTTCCAGTCTTCGCTGTTCTTGTCGAGGCGGTAGTCGAGCTTGATCGGCTCGCCGCTGCCGCGCACCTCGGTCTGCACGACGACCTGGCTGCTGCCCTGCACGGGCAGCATCTTGGTCACCTCGACCGTCTGGTCCTTCAGCTGCGTCAGCGCGCCGGCGTACAGGCGCAGCAGCAGCAGCTTGAACTCGGCCTGCAGCTTGCTGCGCTGCTCGGGCGTGGCGGTGCGCCACTGCGGGCCGACGGCCGAGCGCGTGGCGATTTCGAAGTTCACGCTGGGCATGACCTTGGTGTCGACCAGGGCCGAGATACGACCCAGGTCACCGGCCTGAATGGCCTTGTCGGCCTTGACGGCGTTGATGACGTCGACCGAGATCTGGCGCACCAGCGCGTCGGGCGTGGTGCTGGCCCAGGCCGGCGCGGCCAGCACGGTGAGGGCCAAGGCGGAGGCGCGGAGCAAACGGGAATTCAGCAAGGTGTCGAGCACGTGGATCCTTTCAAGTCGGGCCCGAGCGGGTCGGGCCACCGCAAGTTAACGCGCCAGCAGGCCTGGCGGTTCACCTGGGGGCCGAAGCGGCGGGTTTGGGCGCCTTGGCGGCGGGGGGTGTGGCGCTGTCGGGTTCGTCTTCGAAGTTCTCCATCGGCGGCGCGCCGTCGTAGAGCGCGTCGCGCCGTCGCGACAGGTAGCCGTCGCGGATGAAGCTGTACTTGTCGAGCGCCACCTGGTCGATCAACGTGCCGGCCGACAGCAGGTTGGTGCGCAGGTTCACGAGTTCCAGCGCGGTGACGGCATAACGGTCGGCGTCGGCACCGGGCAGTTGCGAGGGCGAAGCCTGGCGGTCGACCAGCGTGCCGACGCTGTCGCGCACGGTCGACGGGCCCAGCAGCGGCAGCACGAAGTAGGGGCCCTGTGGCAGCCCCCACTTGCCCAGCGTCTGGCCGAAGTCTTCCGAACGGCGCGTCAGGCCGGCCTCGGTGGCCGGGTCGAGCAGGCCGCCGAGGCCGAACACGGTGTTGGTCAGCACGCGCATGCCCATCTCGAAACCGTCCTGCGCCTTGCCCTGCAGGAAGTGGTTCGCCGTCGACCAGACGTCGTACAGGTTGCCCAGCACATTGTTGACGCCGGTGCGCACGAGCTTGGGCACGGCGTCGCGGTAGACCTCGGCCACCGGCTTGAGCACGGCGGCGTCGACAGCCTCGTTGAAGGCGAACACCTTGCGGTTCCAGTTCTCCCAGGGGTCGGCGGGCGAGGGCGCGCTGGCGCCGGCCGGCACCGTGGCGCAACCGGCCAGTGCGGTGGCCAGCACCAGTGTCGTAGTGGCCAGCACACGCCGGCCCGCGAGCAGCGGCTTCACTTGCTGCTTCCCGACGCGGCAGCGTGTGCCGCGGCAGCCGGGTCCTCGGCCTTGCTGCTGAGGAACTGGCCGATGAGGTTTTCCAGCACGACGGCCGACTGCGTCTGCACGACAACGGCGTCGGGGGCCAGGTTGCTGTCGTCGCCGCCCGGTTCGAGGCCGATGTACTGGTCACCCAGCAGGCCGGAGGTCAGGATCTTGGCCGCCGAGTCCTTCGGGAACTGGTAGCGGCGCGCCACCTCCATCGTCACGACGCCCTGGTAGGTCTTGCCGTCGAGCTCGATGTCGGTGACGCGGCCCACGGTGACGCCGGCGGTGCGCACCGGCGCCCGCACCTTGAGGCCGCCGATGTTGTCGAAGTTGGCCTTCAGCGTGTAGGTGTCGCCGCCGCCCACGCTGCCCAGGTTGGCCGCCTTCAGCGCCAGGAACACGAGCGCCGCCATGCCCAGCAGCACGAAGAACCCGACCAGGGTTTCAATGGTTTTCTTGCCCAAGCGATGACTCCAGTTCGTTCAGTGCGCAGAAAGCGCAATCAAGCTTCCCGCCACGGAACCGGCTTCGCCGGGCCGTTGGCGGACGGCCCCCCCGGGGGGTAGCGAGCGCAAGCGAGCTTGGGGGCTCGAGTTCATGGGGTCGAGAACATCAGTGCCGTGAGGATGAAGTCCATGCCCAGCACCCACAGCGAAGAAATCACCACGGTGCGCGTGGTGGCGTAGGCCACGCCTTCGGGCGTGGCTTCGGTCTCGTAGCCCTGGTACAGGGCCACGACGGTGCAGACGACACCAAAAACACACGCCTTCACGAGGCCGTTGCCGACGTCGCGCCAGATGGCCACCTTGGTCTGCATGATCGACCAGAAGTTGCCTGCGTCGACGCCGATCAGCAGCACGGCGACCACGTAGGCGCCCAGGATGCCGATGGCCGAGAACAACACCGCCAGGATGGGCATCGAGACGATGCCGCCGATGAAGCGCGGTGCCAGCACCCGCGCCTTGGGGTCGATGGCCATGAGTTCCATCGCGGCGATCTGCTCGCCGGCCTTCATGAGGCCGATCTCGGCCGTCAGCGATGTGCCGGCTCGCCCGGCGAAGAGCAGCCCGGTCACCACCGGCCCGAGTTCGCGCACCAGCGCCAGGTTGACGATCAGGCCCAGGCTCTCGGCGGCGCCGTAGGTGACGAGCGCGTAGTACATCTGCAGCGCGAGCACGAAGCCGACCGCCAGGCCCGAGGCCAGGATGATGATCAGCGAACGGTTGCCGATGGCATACACCTGCGCCACGACGAGGCCGAAGCGGCGCAGCGAAGCGGGCACGGCCCGCAGCAGGTCGAGGAAGAAGTAGGCCGCGTGGCCCCAGCCGCGGAAGTGCTCGAGCGTCTGTGCGCCCATGCGCTGCAGAAAGGCCGTGTTCACGGCGCGACCCCGAAGTCGACCGCGATCTCGGGCGCGGGGTAGTGGAACTTCACCGGGCCGTCGGGTTCACCGCGCACGAACTGGCGCGTCTCGGGGTCCATGCTGTCCATCAGTTCCTTGGGCGTGCCCTGCGCAACGATGCGCCCGCCGGTGGCCATCAGCACCACGAAGTCGCTGATCGCCATGCACTCGGGCACGTCGTGGCTGACCACCAGCGAGGTGGCGCCGGTGACGTCGTTCAGCGTGCGGATGAGCTTGGCGGCCACGCCCATGCTGATGAGGTCGAGGCCGGCGAAGGGCTCGTCGTACATGATGAGTTCGGGGTCGAGCGCGATGGCGCGCGCCAACGCGATGCGCCGCGCCATGCCGCCCGAGACCTCGGAGATGCGCAGCGCGGCGGCGCCACGCAGGCCCACGGCGTTGAGCTTCATCAGCACGATGTCGCGGATCATGTCTTCGGGCAGCGCGGTGTGTTCGCGCAGCGGGAAGGCCACGTTGTCGAAGACGCTCAGGTCGGTGAACAGTGCGCCGAACTGGAACAGCATGCCCAGGCGGCGGCGCAGGCGGTACAGCTGTTCGCGGTCGCGCGTGTTGATGACCTCGCCGTCGAAGATCACGCGGCCCTTGTCGGGCCGGTGCACGCCGCCGATCAGGCGCATCAGCGTCGTCTTGCCGCAGCCCGAGCCGCCCAACAGCGCCGTGACCTTGCCCCGCGGAAACTTCAGCGAGACGTCGTTGAGGATGACGCGTGTGCTGTCGTAGCCGAAGGTGACGTGGTCGATCTCGATGAAGGTGTCGGAGGCCAAGCGCTGCTGGGGCGAAGGCATCCGTGCCAGCTGCCCCCTTGCTGAAGAGGGGCGGATTCTCGCACGTCGACCGGGAATCCGAGGGTAAGCACGGAGTTAAGAAACGTGAGCAGCATCCCGCCCGGCGGTCCGCCGGGCGGGGGTGGGCTCGGTCAGTTCACCTGGCGCCAGTAGATGCGGCGCCACTGCGCGGCCGTCGATGCGGCCTCGGGCACCGGCGGCGCCTTCACCGACTTGTCTGACATGCGGATCAGCGCCCGCTTGCCGTCGGCCGTGGTCACGATCACGGGCCGGCTGGCCAGCGCGTAGCCGAGAAAGAACCCGACCGAGTCGAAGTAGGTGTTGCCGCCGACGTTGCGCGGCACAGCGCCGCCGGTGGCGCCGTTCAGCGCCAGGAACCAGCTGCGGCCGCCCGGGTCGCACTGAACGTTGGTGGGGATGTTGACGGTCAGTGTCAGCGTTCCGCCCGTGGTCAGTGCGGGCTTGCTCACCACGCGGCCGTTGGTCAACTGGGCGTCGACGGGCAGGTCGATGTACCAGCCGCGGCGCGACGTTGTGTCGACCGCGTGTGCCGTGGCGCTGTAGGTGTTGGTGGCGCTGACATAGGTGAGCGTCTGGCAGACCAGGCTGCCGTTGCCGCCGCCCGTCGGGCAGACTGCACCGTTGGTGCCGCGCGCGTTGCTCAGCAGGGCAGTTGCTGCAGCGACGATGGTTGTGTCGTCGATCAGGCCATAGATCGACTGCCGTTGCGTGGCCCAGACGTTGGCGCCGGTACCGGGAACGTCTTCGTCGGCCAGATAGCGGCCGGTGCCGACGTGCACCATGAACTTGGTGCTGCTGCCAGCCACCAAGCCGACTTCGGGTGGCGCCGTGATCGGTTCGGCCTGCGTGCCGCCAGCGTCGGTGAGCGCTGCGATGCGCACCATGGTGCCTGTATCGAGGTCGAAGCGGAACACGTTACCCAGCAGGTCTCCGCCCCACACGTAGCGCACGATGGCGTCGGGTGCCGTGTTCGCCAGCCGGCTCAGGTGGGCCAGGCCGGCGCCGCTGACGCCCGTGTCGATCGTCGACAGTACGGCGCCGCTGGCCGGGTCGAGCACCCAGACGGTACCGTTCACGCTGGCGTCGTAGCCCGAGGCGACGACGACACGCCAACCGGCCGTCGTCTTCACGATGAGAGGCGTGCCGAAGGAGTAGCCCATGCCGCTGGGGCTGAACTCCCACAACACCTTGCTGGCGGCGGCGGCTTCGTCGGCGGCTTCGTAGCTGCTGATGTCGAGCGCGTAGTAGCCCCGACCCCCCTTGCCCAGCCCACCGACGAGCATGCGGCTGAAGGCCAGGCCGGTGACCTCGGCCGCGGCCGGCGTGCCGTCGATGAAATAGCGGTGTGTGTAGGCCGGCTCGCTCAGGCGGTACAGGTCGGCGTGCAGCAGCTTGGGCACGTAGGCCCAGAGTTCCTGGCCGCGCGTGGCCACCGACGAGTCGGTGCGCCCGTCGACGACGTGCAGCATGCCGTCGTTGGCGCCCTGGCAGAGGATGGGCACGCTGCCGTAGTTCACCACCACCGGCTCGGCATTGATGATGTCGCCCAGCACGTCCTGGCGCTGGCGGTAGGTGCTGCCTTCACCGGTGCGGTCGCCGCGCAGGTAGTTGATGACGTCGGCCGTCAGCGATGAGGGTTTGCCGGTGTAGCTGAGGGTGTCGACGAAGGCCGCGCCCGCACTGCCGTTGAAGGTGGCGATCTTTCGCGTGGCAGGACTCTGGGCAGTCAGGTTCGCGCGCAAGGACCACAGGTCACTGCCGGTCTGCAGCGCGGTGGTGGTGTTCAGCGAATAGGCGACGAGGTCTCCGTACCAGGCGCCGGACTTGTAGCTCGACGCATAACCGATGTTGTTGAGCGTGATCTGCGCGTTGGCCACGGCCACGGCCGCCGCAGCGGCGTCCTTCGAGAAGGCGTCGGCGATGACCTTGTTGAAGGCCGTCGTCAGTGTCGGGCCGTCCTGCGCGCTCAGGAACAGGCCGCCGCCCTGGTTCGCTGTGCTGATGAGCAGCGGGTCGTTCTGCACCTGCGCGTCGGCAAAGCCGATGGTGTAGGTGAGCAGGTTGTTCTTCTTCGGCCGCGCAACCGGGTCGGGCGATGGCAGGTTCGGGCGCAGGTCGACGTCAAACAGCGCCTTGGCCACGTCGTCGAGGTAGTCCGAACCCTCGGACTCGTAGTCGCGGTTGGTCTTGCGGTCCCAGTTCGCCACCGTGCCGGTCGCGCCGCCGATGCAGCCGCTGGCCAGTGCGCCCTGGCAGTCGTTGTCGTAGTCGCGCAGGTAGGAGTTGGACCTGAAGGCCTGGTCGCCCTGCGAGCGCCCGTCGGTCATCATGAAAGCGTAGGAGCGCTGGCACCAGTACTGGATCGGCCGCGATGTCGTGCCGATGCTCGGGCTGGCGGGTATGCCATCGGATGCGCTGCCGGTTCGACAGTCGGCACCGCTCAGGCACGACTGGCGGGAGCCGTCCTGCATGAGGAAGTCGTTGATCGTCACCCCGCTGACCGAGCCTGCCGTGATGTTGCCGCTGTAGCCCGTGGCCATGTAGCGACCGATGTCGGCCAGGGTCTCGGCCAGCGGCGTATTGCCGCCTGCGCTCAATGCGTTGATGCTGGAGATGACGTTGCTGCGGTGCGTGGTGTCGAGGTTGGTCATGCCTCGCAGCAAGGTGCCGCCGTTTCCGTTGTTGTAGGTGCTCAGGCCCAGCCGCACCACGGGCTGCGTGCTGCTGACCGGCAGGCCGCTGATCACGGAAGCAGCCGAGGCCTTGGCGATCTCCAGTCGGGTCTGCACCGAGCCGCTGCTGACCGGCTTGCGCGCAGACCAGCCAGTTGTTGGATGGCCGTCATAGTTGCCGAAGTACCAGTTCAGGTAATGGCCGCTGTATTCGGACGGCAGGTAGCTGCCGGTAGGGCTCAGCAGGCTGGCGACATAGTTCGCGGTGTTGATGAAGCACACTCGGTTGCCGGAACCCGTGACCGACGTGTGCCTGCGGTCGGTGCTGCCGATGCGCGCGTAGGGGATGCCGCCGCTGATGACGAGGTTGACCGTGGTGCCGTCAGCTGCCACCAGGATGCCACTGCCTGTCGGGCAACTTCCCGTGAGGTAGCTGCCTGCTGCGCTGTACGGCGCCGTCGGCACGATGTTGCTCATCGACCCCGAGTTGTCGATCATGAATATGAAGTTCGGCGGCACGTTGTTCTTCACCGCCATCGGCACGTCGTTGATGGCCTGTGCGAAGCACGGCCCGCCGGCCAGCAGAGCCAGGGGCGCCAGCAGGGCGCGGCAGGCGCGCCCGAAAGCGCTGCGTAGGCTGCTCGACGAGGTGGTCATGGTGTTACTCCCAGGGGCGGTATGACGTGTGGTGGCTGCGCGGTGTCAACGCACGCGGTGCTCAGTTCGACGCCGGTCCGGACACCATGGCCTCGAACCAGCTTTCGGTGCCGCGCGGGCCGCGTACGCGCGTGATCACGCGGTAATTCACCGCGATGCTGGGCGCCGACACGGCGCCGACGCTGGCGTCGTACTCGCACTTGGCGCGGATGTCGTTGATGTCGGCCATGTCCGGGTTGGCGCTGCACATGCGTTCGATGACGTACTGGATGCGGTACTCGCCGGTGTCGGTGCCACAGTTGACGATGGCTGCGCCGGCGGGGTCGACGCAGGCCACGTTGTCCCAGTTGATCGTCGTCGGGAAGCCGCGGCTGTCGACGGTGGCCTGGCGCAGGTTGAAGTAGCGGTTGGCCACCGCGGTGTTGCCGCCCCCGCCCGCCACGGCCGCAGCCGCCGTGTTCAGCGCGTCCGTCAGCGCACGGTCGGCCGACTGCATGGCCGCCTGCTGGAACGAGAAGTTGCCCGAGATGACGTTGCCCGAGTCGACGGCGCGCATGGCGCCGGCGCCGGCCAGCAGCAGCAGCACCAGCACCACCAGCACGACGATCAGCACCATGCCGCGCTGGGCGCGCTGCAGCGACCGGGGCACGCGGCGGCGAGGGTGGTGTAGCGCGTCCATGGGCTCAGTTGCTCCAGATCACGTTGCGCAGCGGGATCACCGCCTGATGCACGCGGTAGCGGTAGTTGCGCCAGCTCTGGCCGACCACCACCGTGGTGCCGCTGAGGTCGATGACCGGCGCCTGCGCGTCGTCGAAGGAACACGGGCCGGTGTTGACGATGCCCGCGCCGTTGGTGCAGCTGGCGGCCGTGACGAGGTCGGGCGCCGATTCTTTCGAGCGCGACACCAGCACGACGCGCACGGCCTTGATGCGGCCGGCCTCGCTGGCGGTTGGGGCCGCCCAGTTGACGCCACCAACCGTCGCGGCGTTGACCCAGGCGGTGACGATGTCGCTGGCAGCGCCGCTGCTGATGCCGTACTGGGCATGCATCTGCACGATGTCGGTCACCAGTGCGTTGGCGCCGCCGCCGAAGCTCAAGGGGCCGACGCTGCAGGTCGGTGTGTCGGTGAAGGCGTTGTACTGGACCAGCGTGTCGCACAGCAGCGCGTAGGCTTCTTGCCGGAACTCGGTGCCGAAACGTTGCACGACCGCGGGTCCGACGGCGCCGCCGGTGGTCTGGAAACCATAACGTGGCTCAGTGGCGAAGGTGCCTGCAGGCGGGTTGTAGCTGCCGCCGGCCGTGCGGGCGATCGTCTTGCACTGACTGGCGTTGCCGCCGCAGGCTACCCCGACGGCAGGTGCCCCAGTCACCTGGAACAGCAGGCAGGGCGTGGCGGCGGAGCCCGGCACGCCGACGATGGCCAGGTCGTTGGCGGCGAGCAGCGCGCTGTGGGTGACGACGATGGACGCGTTGGCGGTCACCATGGCGTCGAGTACCGGCGAGCCTGACAGCGGGCCGGTGGCGTTGGAGGCCGTGAAGACGAGGCGGTCGGACGCTGTGGCCGAGCCGCCGTCGACGATGCGCGCCGGCAAGAGCGGCGCGCCGTTGGAGACAATGGTGCCGCCACGCCACGCGTTGAACGACTGACACAGCGGCTGGCCGTTGTTGTAGAGCCCGACGCCAGCCGAACGGCCGGCCTCGTTGATGAGCGACAGCGCCAGCTGAGCGTTGACCTGCGCCGCCGAGGTGGCGCCGACGACGCGGAACTGGTGGCCCATCGACAGCATCGTCAGGCTGACGGCCAGTGCGAGCACGAGGCCGATGGTCATGGCGACCATCAGCTCGACGAGCGTGAAGCCGCTGGCGCGGTGCGCCAGGCGCAGCGGAGGGGTGAGCGTCTTGTTCAAGGCTGCCACTGCACCTGGTTGGTGACCGCCAGGCTGCGTGCGGGGTCGTTACCGTTCTGCCAGCACAGGCGCACCGTGACCTGGCCGGTGGCGGCATCGACCACGATCTGCTGCAGCGAAGATCCTGCGTTGGGGAGTTGCTGCGCCACCTCGGCCAACCAGCCGGTGACGATTGCGTTGGCCGACGCCGTCCCCGACGGCGAACAGGCCGTGGTGCCGGTGGGCTGGTGCGCGAAACTGGCCGCGGTGGCGGGGTCGGAAATGAGCATGCGCGCAAGCAGCTGGTCGGCCAGGAAGGTGGCGATGGCCCGGTCGCGTGCGTCGCTGGACAGGCGCACCGCCGTGCCCTGGATCTGCACCAGCGCCAGCACACCCAGCGAAAACACCAGCAGCGAGACCAGCACCTCGATCATCGTGAAGCCCGCCATGCGCCTGCGGGCGCAGGTCGGGGCGAGGCGGAAGGGGCGGAAGGGGCGGTGGGGGCGCATCAGCATCTCCGCGGGTCGCCGACGGCGGTGATGGACGGCGTGCAGACGCGGATCAGGCCGCCGCCGAAGATGTCGATGCGGCGGGTTTCAGCGCCGCTGACCGAGGTCGAGAGGTTGACCTGGCTCAGCCGCGTGCCGCTGGCGTCGACCAGTCCGGTGGACGTGAAGGTCACGGCCAGGCTGGACGTCGTGGAGGCGGCCGTGACACCCGGTGCTTCGCCGTTGGCACGGGCCTGCAGCGTGGTGGCGGGGCTGACTTGCGCCACCGTCCAGCCCGCGCCGCCGGCATCGAGCGTGAAGCTGACGTTGCTGTTGCGGCGCACGGCTTCCGCGCGTGCGTAGTTCAGGCCGTTGATCACGCCCTCGGCGGCGGCGCGCAGGCGGTAGTTGGCGATCTGCGTCGACAGCGATGGCGCGGCCAGCGCCAGGCCCACCGCGAGCACGGCCACGGTGACCATCAGCTCGATGAGCGAAAAGCCGCGGCCTTCACGGCGCGCGGCGGTGCGGTCGGGGGTGCCGGGCCTCAGCATGTGTTGCCCTGGCGCCGCAGCCAGCAGTTGACCGGCAGGCCACTGGCGCCGACGAAGGCCGTCGTGCGCTGCTGGTTGTTGTGGTCGACGGTGTAGGTGTAGCCGCTCATCCCGGCGCTGGACTTGCCGGTGGCCGTCAGCAGGAAGGACTGGCTGGTGCCACCCGCGCCCCAGTTGCAACTGAAGGTGAAGTAGTCCCCGGTGGGCACGGCCACGCCGCAGGCCGACGCGGTGGAGCCGTAGTTGCGGTTGTCCTGGTAGTACTGCTCGAGCCGCACCCGGGTGGTGCTGAGCAGGCCCGTGGCCTCGACGAGATGGCTGCGCCGGACGTATTCGGTGTACTGCGGGTAGGCCACCGACGCGATGATGGCCACGATGGCCACCGTGATCATCAGCTCGATCAGCGTGAAGCCGGCCTGGCTGCCGCGCACAAGCGCAGCGCCCAGCCGGCGCGGATGACGAAGTGATGCGATCAGACCCACGAACAGTCCCAATGACCCGGAAAAACCCGAGTCTGCAGCAGCTTATCGGCCGCCGATCGTTGGAACTGAAGGCTCTCGTGCGACAAAACCGCTGCCGCGCAACAAAGCGTTGCGGCCGGGCCGCCGGCATCGGCCCCCGGCCACGGGTGGGCCGTCAGCGCGGCAGGTCGCTGCGCCCCATCAGGTAGCCGTCGACCGCGCGTGCGGCCTGGCGGCCTTCGCGGATGGCCCACACCACCAGGCTCTGGCCGCGGCGCATGTCGCCGGCGGCGAAGACCTTGTCGACGTTGGTAAGGTAGCCGCCGTCTTCCTCGGTGCTGGCGCGCGCGTTGCCGCGGTTGTCCTTGGCCACGCCGAAGGCTTCCAGCACGCTGCCCACCGGCGCCACGAAGCCCATCGCCAGCAGCACCAGGTCGGCCTTGTATTCGTGTTCCGAACCAGGCACTTCCACCAGCTTGCCGCCCTGCATCTGCACACGCACCGTCTTCAGCGCCGTGACCTTGCCCTTGCTGCCGATCAGTTCCTTGGTGGCGATGGCAAATTCACGCTCGCAGCCTTCTTCGTGGCTGGAACTGGTGCGCAGCTTGGTCGGCCAGTAGGGCCAGGTCAGCGGCTTGTCTTCCTCTTCGGGCGGCTGCGGCAGCAGCTCGAACTGCGTCACGCTGGCCGCGCCGTGGCGGTTGCTGGTGCCCACGCAGTCGCTGCCGGTGTCGCCGCCGCCGATGACGATGACGTGTTTGCCCGTGGCCTTCAGCTGCCCCTTGAGCTTGTCGCCGGCCACCACCTTGTTCTGCTGCGGCAGGAACTCCATCGCGAAGTGCACGCCGTCGAGTTCACGGCCGGGCACGGGCAGGTCGCGGCTGGTTTCGCTGCCGCCGGTCAGCAGCACGGCGTCGAAGTCGGCCTTCAGCTGTTCGGCGCTGACGGTTTCCTTGGCGTCGTTGGTGACTTTGCTGTCGGCCGGGAAGGCGCCCACCAGCACGCCGGTGCGGAAGCTCACGCCTTCGGCCTGCATCTGCGCCACCCGGCGGTCGATGTGCGTCTTCTCCATCTTGAAGTCGGGAATGCCGTAGCGCAGCAGGCCGCCGATGCGGCTGTTCTTCTCGAACACCGTCACGTTGTGGCCGGCGCGCGCCAGTTGCTGCGCGGCGGCCAGGCCCGCCGGGCCGCTGCCGACCACGGCCACCTTCTTGCCTGTTTTCACCGCCGGCACCAGGGGCGTGACCCAGCCTTCGGCCCAGGCGCGGTCGATGATGGCGTGCTCGATGCTCTTGATGCCCACCGCGTCGTCGTTCACGTTCAGCGTGCACGCCGCTTCGCATGGCGCCGGGCAGACACGGCCGGTGAACTCGGGGAAGTTGTTCGTCGAGTGCAGCACCTCGATGGCGTTGCGCCAGTCACCGTGGAAGACGAGGTCGTTGAAGTCCGGAATGATGTTGTTGACCGGGCAGCCGCTGTTGCAGAAGGGTGTGCCGCAGTCCATGCAGCGGGCGCCCTGCACCTTGGCCTGTTCTTCGTTCAGCGTGATGACGAACTCTTTCCACGTCTTCAGGCGTTGCTGCGGCGGCTCGTAACCTTCCTCGAGCCGTTCGTATTCCAGGAAGCCGGTGACTTTTCCCATGGTGTGTGGTCCTGCTTTACGGGTTTACTTGGCCGGCACGGTGGCGGGGCTGCCGACGGCGGCCGCGGCGGCGCGGCCGGCCAGGGCGCGCTTGTACTCGTGCGGGAAGACCTTGACGAAGCGGCTGCGCGCGTCGGCCCAGTTGTCCAGCAGTTCACGCGCACGCAGGCTGCCCGTCCAGCGGTGGTGGTCCTCGATCAACTTCTTCAGCAGCGTCTCGTCGGCTTGCTGCGTGTGCAGGCCGACGGCCGGGCCGTCTTGCTGGCTGGCGGGCAGCACCTTTTCCAGCGCCACCATGCTGGTGTTGCAGCGGCGCTTGAACTGCTCGTCTTCGTCATAGACATAGGCCACGCCGCCGCTCATGCCGGCGGCAAAGTTGCGGCCGGTCTTGCCCAGCACGACGGCGGTGCCGCCGGTCATGTACTCACAACCGTGGTCGCCCGTGCCTTCGACGACGGCGCAGGCGCCGCTCAGCCGCACCGCGAAGCGCTCGCCGGCCACGCCGCGGAAGAAGGCCTCGCCGCTGGTGGCGCCGTAGAGCGCGGTGTTGCCGATGATGATGTTCTTCGTGGCGTCGCCACGGAACTCGATGCTCGGCCGCACCACCACGCGGCCGCCGCTCAAGCCCTTGCCGGTGTAGTCGTTGGCGTCGCCGATCAGGTAGAGCGTGATGCCCTGGGCCAGGAAGGCGCCGAAACTCTGGCCGCCCACGCCTTCCATCTGCATGAAGTTGGTGTGGTCGGGCAGGCCTTCCGGGCGGTGGCGCACCAGCTCACCCGACAGCATGGCGCCCACGCTGCGGTTGAGGTTGCGCACGTCGTCCATGAAGTGCACCTTCTCGCCACGCTGGATGGCGGGCTGGCAGCGTTCGATGAGCTTGACGTCGAGCGCCCTGGCCAGGCCGTGGTCCTGCTCCTCGCACTGGAAGCGCGGCACCTCGGCGGCGATCTGCGGCAGGTGGAAGACACGCGCGAAGTCCAGGCCCTTGGCCTTCCAGTGCTCGACGCCTTTCTTGGTGTCGAGCAGGTCGGCGCGGCCGATCAGGTCGTCGAACTTGCGGATGCCCAGCTGCGCCATGATCTGGCGCGCTTCTTCCGCGATGAAGAAGAAGAAGTTGACGACGTGCTCGGGCTTGCCGGCGAACTTCTTGCGCAGCACCGGGTCCTGCGTGGCCACGCCCACC
>CAMTUD010000020.1:0-38718 GCA_947084805.1 uncultured beta proteobacterium
AACTGTGCCGATGCCGCTGCATGTGATGAGTCCCCTCATGGAGGCGAAAGAGCGGTCGGCGAAGGAGAAGGTGCTGGCCGGTCTGCCTGCTGCGTGGGTATGGATGACCGCCAAGAGCATGCCAGCGCTGCCTGCCCATCGCTGAGAATGTCCGGCCCCTGAAGCTTTCGCGACGTTTCCTGACGCACGTCGCCTGGGACTGCTTCTGACGCCCTGAAAAGTGTTCTTATCAGGACGTCATTTGGCGATGCAAATTCAGTGGCACCGATTGCACGGCGCCTTCCCGCCATCGTCCATGCCGACTCAATACGGCCCACGATCTTCACGGAGGTCGAGTGAACGGACTCCCACCGCTGCATGCAGGTCGTCGCTGGCCGTCACTGTGCCGGTGCGAATGCTTCCACCCTACGTATCGATCCTCCCACGCGCACCACGGAATCGATTCGACCTCACGGCGCACCTGGAGCGAGCCAGCGAGCACGGTCAGGCATACCGACATAGGCCTCCCTTCCGACCTCATCCCATCAGGGCCCCATGCGGGCCGTGATTCCATTTGGCCCAGGGCACACCACTGCAAGTCCAAGCCTAGCTGCAAATCCGCCACCTCGCCAGCGAATGGACACGGTTCCCAGCCAGCGTTCACACGGGCGAACCAGCGAACGCCCCTGGCGCAGAATCGCTTAGCCCTGAGGCAGTTGAAGCGACCGTCATGGGGACGTTCAATCTGAGGCTGAGATCGGTGCTGAGAGGTCTCGGCCTGATCACTTTCGTGGATCACGACCTGTAGCTCGACCGGCGGGAGACTGAGTGCGAGACCCGTCCGAGGGGGCCCCGAGCCGACTCGCCGAAGACCCCATCGCTCGCATCCACCAGTTTGCATAGGAGTTCACGTTGAGGACATGTTCACGCTCGATCCAGCCGTAGAGAAACCAGGCGACCTGATGGCACCTGTGCGGCTGCAGGGACGCCAGTGTTGCCCAATGAATTCCAAGCATGGTCATGATGTTCTCCGGGGCATGAAGCGCGCCGTGTTGTGGATCCAATGGCCCTGGGTCAACGCCCCGGCATCCGCTGCCGCCTGCCGGGCGCGGCCTGCGTTGTCCAGGTGGACCTCTGACTCCAGTCGAGGCACGGCCATTGCTGATGCGTGGGACGGAGAACTGTCCCAAGGCCTCGGCACGATCAACATGTCGCATGCCGCTTCGTGCAGGACGCGACTGCTGACGCTGCCGAGCAGGAACCCGCCCAAGGTCGATCGGCCGTGCTTTCCGGCGACGATGAGGTCTGATCTGTACCGCTGGGCCTGACGCAGGGTCGATTGCACCGCTGGCCCGTAGGCCAGCGCAAAGCTCAGGGGGGTGCAGTCCAGACCAAGGCCCGCGACGTTGCGACGCATGCGTGCATTGATTCCTGCCTCTTCCATCAGGCGTGTTTCCCTGATGATGTGCTCCGGAACGTCGGCGTCGCGCAGCACGGCGTCGCGGTGGGAGTTGATGGCGTGAAAGACCTGCATCCCGGCCTCTCGCCGCATTTGCGCTGCGACTCGGATTGCGGCATCTGACGATACCGAGAAGTCGGTCGGCACGAACACCCGCCGGTACGACTGTTCGACAGGCGTCCGCACGACGAGGACTGGACGTCGGCAGGCTCTCAGCAGGCGATCCGCGGTTCCGCCGACCAGCAAACTGCTGATGCGGCCGCGGCCGCGCCGCCCCAGCACCACCAGGTCCGCGCGCTCCGATGCTCGCAGCAGCGTTTCGCACGGGTCGCCGACCAGGACCTCGATCGCGGGAGTCACGTCGTAGGCGCCGGTGATCTCGACTGCCACACGCTGCAATGCGCCACGAGCTTGTGCTGTCCTCAGGTCGACGTCGAGCGTGGGTGAAAACCAGTCGCGCAGCGCCTTGCAGCCAGCCGCCTTGACTACGTGCAGGATGTGCAGCCGTGCGCCGCGCTCATGTGCCAGCAGGGCTGCGCGGCGCACCGCGTTGTTTCCGTCGATTGAGAAGTCGGTCGCAACCAGTAGGGACTTGAACGATGTCATTTGTGTTGTCCTCTTGAACATTCGTGTTCCGAGAGGCGCCGGACGAGCGTGTGCCCGCGGTTCGATGTGAATCGATCCGAAGGTGATATTCAGGCCCGTCGTCGCCACCAGCGTGATGTGCAGTTCCGTGGCTGCACGCGGCGGCTACATCGCGTAGTCGCCGCTCGACTCAGGCTGGAAGAGGATGGCCAGGACTTCTGCAGCCTTCTCGTCGCCGGACGGGGTACGCCAGCGCGCACGGCTACCGACCTGCAGGCCGAGCAGGGCGCTGCCGACCGGTGACAGGACCGATACGAAACCCATCGCGGGCTCGGCATCCACGGGATAGCACAGCGTCAGCGCGTTGCGCTGGCCGGTCTGGCTGTCCTGCAGCAAGACCTGCGAGTACATCGTCACGACGTCAGGCGCCACCTCACGAGAAGGCACGAGTACAGAGGCGTCAAGCACGTCCTCGAGAGCCCGCAGGTGTGCGGCGGAGCCGTCACCGTGCGCGTCTCGACGCAGCAAGTTCAGCAGGCGGACATGGTCCAGTTCAGTGAGCGTGCGCTCCAGTGTCAAGACTTCCACGAGGCTTTCCTTCAGTGTCAAGCTGAGTGTCCCCGGATCGGAGACACGCATCTACGCGCGAGCTAGGAGCCCGGCGATCTGAAGTTTGCGCAAATGGTGTGGAAGCGATCGCCGGGCCTAAGGATGTGCGGCCGGCTGACAGGTGTGAGTCCCCATCCCGGCACGCGGCTGCGGCGTGCAAAGCGACACAGCAGCACGAAATGCCGCCTCGCAGAATGCACCGCTGAACGCGAGCTTAGGAACGGTAGAGATCATGCAATGAGTCTATCGCCACTGCCTTGTTCGAGCAATTCTTCCAGGGATGTCGCACTGGGATGTAGGCGTATTGCATTGGCAAGTAGCGGCGCTCGACGCTCAACAAATGGGTTCGACGCGTCCATGACCCATGACCTGCCAGGCGCCACTGCGCACGCCATTTGCCGCGAGTGGCATCACAGGGACTTCAGGTACTCGCTCAGGTCGCCCACCTGCTGCTCCGTGAGCCCCAGCCCGCGCTTGCGGTCATAGGTGCGCACCACATCACTCAAGGTGCCCGCCGAACCATCGTGGAAATACGGCGCGTGCTGCCAAACGCCCTTGAGAGGTGGCGTGCGGTACTGCTTCGTGGCAGACCGCGATGCGTAACTCGGTGACTCCGGTCCGGCCATCGAATCGCTGGCGGGGTGCAGCCGCGTGTTGGCATCCGTGAAGAGCGCGCCACTGTGGCAGGTGGCGCACGTACCGGGTCCCTCGAACACCAACCTGCCGCGCGCGGCAGCCGCGGCATCGAAACTGCCGGCCGGCGCCGCCGGTGCGCCCAGCGACAACTGGTACGCCTGCAATGCCGGCAGCTTGCTCGACACGCGGTCCTCGGTGCCGTTGGTGAGATTCAGATTCAGGCGTGGCTCCACCACCGAGCCCAGCCCGCCCATCTCGGCCACCGCCACGTAGCGGTTCCAGTAGGCCAGCTCGTTGCCGTCGCCGGTGAAGGTCACGCTGTGCAGTCCCGCCAACCCGTAGGCCGGTGGAATCACAACCGGCTTGCTCAGCCCGTCGATGTTCTGTCGCGGGTCGAACTTTCCTTTGCCCCAGGAACTGAACATCTGCTTGGCTGCCGCATCAAGCGCCGGCGACAAGGCGATGATGGCGCCCGGGTTCAGGTCACGGTTGGGCCAGCCGTCCAGGCGCTTGCCGATGCCGGGCGCAAAGGAGTCGTCCACGGTCGAGTGGCACAGTGCGCAGGTAATGCCGACGCGCTTGAGCACGTCTTGGCCGTTCACCGTCTCGACGCCGGCCTTGAGGCCGACCACCGCATCGAGCTTGAGCAGCGCAATCGTGGTGGCTGGCTGCGTCAGGTCGATCGAGCCGTTGCGGATGCCGTCCACCACGGCGGCAGGCAGCGCCTGGGCATCCACCTTCAGTCCGACCGACAGCGCGGTCACCGGGTCGACGGCGGCGCTGATCACCTGGTGCATGCGCAGCGCATCGGTCCACTTGGCTTCATCGCCGAAGGTCTCGTAGCGGAAGATCTGGCGACCCTGCTCGACCAGCGCAGCCTGGTCGGCTGCCCCGTCGTCGGAGGAACCGCCGCATGCGGTCACCAGGATGGCGGCGGTGGTGCACGTGCCCAGCAAGGGCATCGCACGGAGCGCCGAGCGACGCAGCGATGGAGCCGTTCGGCGAGCGCGATGTCCGTGGGGCGTGACGGTGTGTGATGGGTTCATGGCGTGGTCCTTTGCCTGTGGAGGAGGGCACTCCCGCCATCGACATGACGGCATGTGTGGGGTGCCTGGTCCTTGGATGTCGCCAGGCGGCTGGATGTGACAAACCGATCGTGCGGCTACCTGCCCCGCAGCGCGCGCACACGTGCCTTCAGCTCGGGCAGCACGTCCGCTTCGAACCACGGATTTCGCTGGAGCCATCCGTTGTTGCGCGGGCTCGGGTGCGGTAGGGGCAGCATCCGCGCCCCCTGCTCGCGCCAGGCACCCACGGTGGCGGTCAGGTTCGCGCCGGTGCCTGCCGGCTTCAGGTGCCAGGCTTGCGCGTACGTGCCGATCACCAGCGTCAGTCGGAGCGCGGGCAACTGCTCAAGCAGTCGCGCCCGCCACGTCGCGGCACATTCGGGCCGCGGCGCCAGGTCGCCGCTGGCGCCGGTACCGGGATAGCAGAAGCCCATCGGCAGGATGGCGATGAAGTCCGGGTCGTAGAACGCGGCCTTGTCGATGCCCATCCAGGCGCGCAGCCGGTCGCCGCTCGCGTCGTCGAACGGCACGCCGCTGGCCGCCACCTTGTGCCCAGGCGCCTGCCCTGCGATCAGGATGCGCGCCGCCGCACCGGCCTGCAGCACGGGCCGCGGCGGCAGAGGCAGGTGGGCCGTGCAGATCGTGCAGGCCCGCACCTCCTGCAGCAGCCGCTGCAGGGCTGCGTTCGACGATCGAGGCTGCGCCATCGCTGGCTTCACCGTGCGGACGGCGCGCTGGCGCTGCAGGCCGGTGTCTGGTCGACCTGTCGCAGGTAGGCGATCAGGTCGGCTCGCTCCTGACGGTCCGGGATGCCGTCGTAGGTCATCGACGTGCCCGGCACCGCCTTCATCGGCGCTGCCAGGAAGCGGTCGAGCGACTTGTCGTCCCAGACGATCGCGGACCGTTTCAGGGCTGCCGAGTAGCCGTAGTCCGGCAAGCTGCCGGCATGGCGGCCGAGCAGGCCGCAATGTCGCGGCCCGACGCGATCAAAGGCGAGCGCATGGCAGGCCTGGCAGCGCGCGTAGATCGCCTCGCCGCGCTTCGCATCGGGCGCGGCCGATGCGGGCGGTACTGCGCTGAGTGCAGTACATCCCATCGCCGCAGCGAACAGCAGCGCACGGCGGCTCATGACATGAAGGCCACCGGCACCGGCGCTTCGCCCAGGGCCTGGCGCAGAATGGCCCAGTGCATCGCCTCGTCCCCCAGGATGCTGGCGGCGGCCTTGGCCAGGTCGCGGTTGCCGAACAGGGGCACGGCGCCCAGGTAGGCGCTCACGGCCCCCTGCTCGAGACTGGCGGCGAACTTCAGCACGTCGGCCTGCGACTTGAGCTGCTCGACCGGGAAGTTGTACCTGGCCTTCGCCAGCACGGCCTTGCCGCCCAGCTTGGCTACCGTCTTGGCGAGCAGGTCGGCATGCTCCTTGTGATGGCCCTGGAAGCTCAGCGCGAGGTCCAGCACGCCGGGCTGCAGCAGCTTGCTCTCGGCGCCCAGCTGATAGGCGGCGATCGCCTCGAGCTCGGCGCCGAGGGCGGTGTTGAGGATCTGCACGTCCTGGGCTCCGGCGCCGCCGGCCTTGGTGGCCAGGGCCTCGTTGCCGGCCAGCAGCGCCACGGCAGCGCCGGACAGCGTCAGTCCGGTGCGGCCGAGGAACAGGCGGCGGGCTGCGAGTGGGGAAGGCATCTGGAAGAAGGACATCGTGGGCTCCCGAAGGGGTGAAGGTGCCCATTCGATGGCCGGCGCGTCACCGGCGTTCCGGTTCGCGGTGCAGTTTGGCCATCACACCCGCCACGATGCGGTCGCAGCGGGACCCGTCGAACGAGAAGGCGTCGGCCATGGCGTGGTCGATGTCGCGCGCCAGGCCCTCGCGAAGCAGCCCGCGGGCGCGGAAGAATCGTGTGCGCACGGTGGCCTCCGGCAGGCCCAGCGCCGCCGAGACCTCCTCGACGCTCAGTTCCTCGACGGCCCGCAGCATGAAGACCGTGCGGAAGGTCTCCGGCAGGGCGTCAATACACGCCTCCATCATGGTGCGCAGCTCCGAGCGCATCGCGGCGCGGTCCGGCCGATCGTCAGGGTTATCTTCCATCACGTCCTCCACCGACGTGCCCGCAAGGTCGATCGTCGCGTCGAGGGCCAGCACCTGGGCGCCGCGGCGGCGCAGCCGACCCAGTGACTCGTTGATGACGATGCGCACCAGCCAGGTCGACAGGCGCGCCTCGGACCTGAAGCTGCCGAGAGAGCGCCAGGCGCGCAGATAGGCCTCCTGCAACGCGTCTTCGGCTTCGGCGTCGCTCTTGAGAATGCTGCGCGCCGTGCGGAACAGCAGTCGGTTGTGCCGACGCATGATGCGTTCGAAGGCGCCATCGTCGCCGCTGGCAGCGCGCGCTGCCAGGTCGGTGTCGGCCATGCTGTCGCTCAGGGGCGTGGCCGTTGCCAGGGCTGTGCCGTACATGCTGTCCTCCATGAGACGGGTTTGACGCCCCGTTAGATGCGCGCTCAGGCCATTTCATTCCCGCAGGGGCCGCCTCCCGTGCGAGGAACTGATAGTGCCGCTCTGTGCGTTCACCTCGACCGTGAAGTCGGGATCGAAGAGGGGGTTCTCGTTGACGCCGCCGCGGGCGTAGCCCCGCGGATTGCAGACGACGCGCGTGCCGTTGACGCGGTAGTCGAAGCTGTCATGCGTGTGCCCGTGAATCCACAGCGACACCCGGTCTGCGCCGAGCAGGTGAGCGGCGTCGGACACGAAGCAGGCATTCAGCAGCGAATCGCCGAAGCGCGGGTGGATGCTGTGACGCGACGGCGCGTGGTGCGTGATCACCACCGTGGGCCCGGCATGGACCTCGGCAAGGCGGCTCTCCAGCCAGGCCGAGTGGCCTCTGAAGAGATTCACCGAGTCATCCGGCGTGAAGATGTCGGCCGAAGACTCGCGGGTTCGAATGCGGCTGAAGTCCCGCATCAGACGCTGGGCCTCGGTCTTCGCCGCGGCGCGCTGCGGCGGGTCGTCGAACAGTTCGAAGTCGGTCCACAAGGTGGCACCCAGGAACCGCACCCCACCCAGGACCCTCTCGCGCTGGTCCAGCATCTGGACCTGGGTGCCCGTGCACAGATGCTGAAATTCTTCGAGCGCGCCGTCGATGCTGCTGCCGTAGAACTCGTGGTTGCCGGGCACGTAGAGCACGGGCTTGTCGAACCTCAGCGCCCAGGCGACCGCTTCGCGCGGGCGCGAGATGTCGCCAGCCAGCACGACCACGTCGGCATCGTTGACCGGCCAGTCCATCGCACCGAATCCCAGGTGCAGGTCCGAGAGGATGTTCAGCTTCATGGGTAGGGGTCGATGGCTGGCTTCAGGCGCTGCAGTGCGGTCGAGGAGTGCACCCGTCTTCCGTGATGATGAGATCCATCGGGACGTCATGTGGCAGCGGATGGATGGTGGCGATCGCCGACATCGCGAACCCGACGCCGATCACCAGCGGCTTGCGCGCCATGGCCGCGAGTGTCCGGTCATAGAAACCGCCTCCATAGCCGAGCCGGTAGCAGGTCGGATCGAATCCCACGACCGGCGACACCACGATGTCCGGCCGCACGTCGACGCCGTCGGCAGGCACCGGAATGTTCCAGGTCCCGCGGGCCATCGGTGCGCCGGGCCACCAGGTGCGAAACACGAGCGGCGCATGTCGCTCGACAACGATGGGCAGCGCGCACTGCACGCCGTCCGCATGCATCTGTTCCATCCACGGGCGAAGACTCGGTTCACCGCGAAAGGGCCAGTAGACGCCGACTGTCTGGCCATGGGCGTCACCCAGGGCTTCGGTCAAGTGGCGCGCGATCGAATTGGCGTGACGGCGCCTTTGCTCGGCGGTGAGCTTCAACCGCTGGTCAATGATTCGCTGTCGCTCCGTCCTGCGCCACCGCATGATGTCCCCGCGGTCCAAGGTGGCTGTCTCCGCAACGTGGTCCATGACTTTGGGGGTGGCCGATTCACTCTGGCGCCTCTGGCGACGCCGGCGGATCGGGATTGCGGGCATCCAGACCCCACGACATCCAGTCCTCACCGAACAGTTCGCAGGGATGCGGCGTTGCCACGCTGCCGTTGCCGCACATCAACGAATCCGCCGGGCAGTACTTGTCGCAACCCCAGCAGATGCGCTCGGGGTGTTTGGGATGGATCGGGAACTTCTTGACCACGGCGGGCATTCAGGCGTGTCGTGCGTCGACGCGCTTGATGTTGCTGCGGTGAGCATCCAGCATGAGCGCCAGATCGGCACGGATCTGTGCGTCCTGGATACGCGGAATCAGCGCCTCCAGGCGGCGTACCACCCAGGCCTGGCCGCGGTTGAGGAAGTCCAGGCGCTGCTCCAGATCGGGGATCGCCATGGCCTTGCCCCAGAACGCACCCGTTGCGCTGGACGCAGTACCCTCCAGCGTCTTGATGGCGCGCATCAGCATGCTGCACCACCGGACTTCATCCTTGTGAACGTCCTGCACCAGCGTGGTCAATGCGCACGGCGGCATGTCGCGCGCCGTCTCCATGGCCACCCGCGCACCTGCACGTTCGGCCTCCAGCAGTTCGTTCAACGCCGTCAGAACCTCGTCACGCGGGGCCGGCGTGGGGGCTGGAACGGGTGTACTCATGGCAGGTCTCCCGACGGGTCGATGAACGGGCGCGGCAGGCGATTCAAAGAGGCATCGAGTGTACGTCTTTGAATCTGAGTCTTGGTGGATGAATCGCCACAGGGCATTGGAACCGGTACCGGTCAGCGCGGCGTCGTCGCTTGCTGCAGCCGATGGGTGTCGGGCACCATGATCCGCCGGCCCTGGACCTGCAGCAGCCCCGCCTCGGCCAGTTCGCGCAGGATGCGCGAGAAGTGCTCTGGACTCAGGTTCAACTGAGAGGCGATCTCGGCCTTGCCGGCGGGCAGGGCCCACGACAGGCTGGGCTCGCCGTGGGCCTGGCGCAGCAGGTAGGCCGCGAAGCGCGCCGTGCCGCTGCCGATGGCCTGCCGGTCCAACTCGCGCACCAGAGCCTCGACGCGCCGGCTCAGGCCCGCAATCATCTGGCGGGCGAATTTCGGGTTGCGATCGAGTTCCGCGAAGACGGATGCCTTGGGCACGAGCAGCACCAGAGCGTCGCCAGCCGCCTGGGCCTCGACCAGGGTCGGCCGCTCGAGGAACATCACCGGCTCGCCAAGACTCTGCCCGGGACCGACCGTGCCGGTCAGCCGGCGGCCACGCACCGGTGTGGTTGAGACCAGCTTGATGTCACCATAGACGACCACGTAGATGCCCCTGGCAGGTTCACCCTTGCGGAACAGCATGTCGCCGCGCTCGAGGCGGTGACGCTCCGATTCCGAGGCCAGCCGGGCCAGCGCAGCGCTGTCCAGATCCTTGAACAGCGGCAGCCTGGCGAGCAGGTCCGTCGTGGGGATGTCCCTGCGGCCCATCACCGTCAGACGATCACGGTGACCAGCGCCGGATCGTCGGCATGATCGATCAGGATCGTCTGAACCCAGGCTTGCCACGCCTCTGCAAAGGCTCGACGTCTTGCGGAATCGGCCTGCGGTGCCAAGGCGTCGCGCATCAGATCCGCCAGCCCGGCGGGCCTGGGCACCACCTGCGGCTGGTGCGCGACTTCGACCGACCGACCGCTGTCCAGCCGCACGAAGCGGATCTCGCCCGTCATGGGCACCCCGAAGCGCAGCAGTCCCTGCCGCCTGAAGCGGCCCGCCAGCCCCTGGAAGCCGCCTTCGGTCGCGGCTCCAGTGACGAGGCCCGCGACGCTCGCCATCACGCCGGCTACCCCCTCGTCGACGGCCTGCCGCAGTTCGACCCGCATGCCGCCTCGTTGCGGCACACCGTCGGGGTAGAGGTGCGCCAGTGCCGTGCGTGTCATCAGCCAGGCACCGGCCACGGTCGGGCACGAGTGTCCGGCGAGCTTGACGGCGTCACGGTAGTGATATTCGATCACCCCGTTCTCGGCCGCGCCGAGGGTTTCTGCCAGCGGATCGATGACGACGATCGCGGGGACCGCCTCGAAGAAGGCGGGGGTCTTCATGGCGGGCAATCTCACGCCCCCATTCTCGGCGGCCCCGTGTTCGTGTTGCAGGGGTCGGAGAACCGTGAACTTCATGATCGGCGCCCTGGGATTTCAGTGCAGGTTGCGGATCGGCGTGAAGCCGGGGTGGTCGAAGTGGCTGCCGTACTGGTTGACGGCCTGCGCCACCCTCACCAGGCCGAGGGCCGGGCGCGACTTGGAATCCTTGCCCGCCATCGTGCCGGTGCCGGCACCGATGTCGGCGATCACCAGGTGCAGCATAGCGTCGGCGCTGGGCTCGAGCTTGCAGTTGGCGACGATGCCGCTGACCTCGGCCTCGACCTGCGTGGCCAACTCGCGGTACTGCGCGGGTGTGAGCTTGCCGGCGTGGGCGGCGCCCAACTGCGGCTCGACAAGGCCGCGGATGCGTCCCATGCCGGCGCGCAGCGCGTTGTCGGTACCCCATTTGCGGCCCTGGTTTAGGCTCAGCTTGTGCGGGGCTGCCGCGTCGTGGCTGTGAGCCGCCGTTTGCGCCAGTGCCGGCCCACCGGAACCTGCGGCCAACACCACCGCCGCAGCAGTCCCGATGAACAGATTCCGAATCGACAGTGCCATCGTGCTCTCCTTGGGGTTGCATGGGCATCCTTGCCCAGGTGCTGCGTGAGACGGGTTCGCGCCCCGTGCGTTCGATCCGCCTTCGAGTTCCTTAGGAATCATCAAGAAATCGAACCTGTGCACGATGGCCTGCAGCGCTACAGTGGGCTCAGCCGACGGCCAGGGACCGTCATTGCGGAGAGTTGGCGATGCATCGTTTCCAGATCTACCGCTACGACCCGGACCAGGACTTGTCGCCCCGCATGCAGACCTTCGATCTCGAGATCGAGCAGGGCGACCGCATGCTGCTCGATGTGCTGATCAAGCTGAAGGCCATCGATCCGACCCTGAGCTTCCGGCGCTCGTGCCGTGAAGGCGTCTGCGGCTCGGACGCGATGAACATCAACGGCAAGAACGGGCTGGCCTGCGTGACGAACATGCGTTCGCTGCCGATCACGGTGGTCCTGAAGCCGCTGCCGGGCCTGCCCGTGATCCGCGACCTCTTCGTCGACATGACCGGCTTCTTCAAGCAGTACCACTCCATCCGGCCCTGGCTCGTCAACGAGGATCCGCCGCCCGAAAAGGAGCGCCTGCAGTCACCCGAGGCGCGCGACGAGCTCAATGGCCTGTACGAGTGCATCCTGTGCGCCTGCTGCTCCAGCGCCTGCCCGAGCTACTGGTGGAACCCGGACAAATACGTCGGCCCGGCCGGTCTGCTTCAGGCCTATCGCTTCCTGGTCGACAGCCGTGACCTGGCCAGCGGCGAGCGGCTCGACAACCTGCAGGATCCCTACCGGCTGTTTCGCTGCCGCACGATCCTCAACTGCACCGACGTCTGCCCGAAGGGCCTGAACCCGGCGCTGGCCATTGGGAAGATCAAGGAGATGATGGTGCGGCGCGCGCTATGAGCCTGCTCGCGCAGCCGCGTCATCTCGTAGCGCCCGCTCAGTGCACGCTGAAATCGATGACGATCGCACCAGGCTCACGCTGTCGGTATTCCACGCTGATGCGATCGCCATAGCGCTGCGCGATCTGCGACAGCAGCGGCAGCGGGTCGTGGTCGTTGGCGAAGCGCATGGTCTCGCCCGACTGCAGGCTGTCGAGTGCGCCGAAGATGGCGGCGTGTCGGAAACGTTTGGCCACGCCGCGGGCGTCGAACGGATAGATGGCGTCGGGGGACAGGTGCAGGTGAGGTTGTGACATGACGACTCCTTGACGGATCGATGAAGGGGCCCGGCGCAAGGCGTCAGGCAGGGGAGGAATGGGAAAGCGGGGTGGGTTCGATGGCGTCCCGGCGCGCGCGCATCGCCAGCCCGATGCGGTCCAGTTCGGCATCACTGAGCAGCCGCCCGGCCATCGGCAGCAATTCGGCCTCCTCGCGTGCGATGTGCCGCTCGTACAGATCGATGAAGCCATGAACTTCGTCGACCGGCAAGGTCGCCGCGTCTGCGCGCGTCACTTGCTCCAGCCGGCGGTGCAAAGCGTGCCAGCGCTGTTCGAGTTCTCGGTGCTCGGCGACCAGCGACGCCGTCAGCTCGCGCACGCAAACGGCGTCGGACCCGGCCACGGACTCGATCAGCGCCGGAAACAGGTCGATCTCCTCGTCCGCAAGGTTGTGCACGGCGGACGTAGTGAAGTAACGCATCACGGCAGCGGCGGAGTCCTGCGCCTGTCGGTCGGCACCCTGCCTGGCCAGGTGCGCCGCGAGACGCCGCAACGTGGCGCACTGGGCCTGGACGCGGCCGTGACATGCCGCCATCATCTCCAGTGGCACTTCGAAGCCCACCGCCGGAGCGGAGTGCCCGGGCAGATCGAGAGGCGTCGCGGTTGCGGAGCGCTCACGCATCGGACTTCCCGGTTCTGGCGGACTTGCGAAGACTGCGTGGCGGCGCCACCGGGGCAGCCCCCGCGCGACCACGCAGCGACGTGGTCCGTGCCGAGGCCGACACAGGCTCGACGATGTCGGCCAACGTCATGCTGTCGAGTTCCCTGAAGTAGGCCCCCAGCGCGCCTCTGAACAAGCCCTTCAGGCGGCAGGATGGCGACAGCGTGCACTGGTTGGTGCCCGGGTCGAAGCATTCGACCAGGCGGAAGTCGGTCTCGGACGCGCGCACCACGTCACCGACGCGGATCCTGGCCGGATCCTTCAGCAGGCGAAGCCCGCCGCCGCGGCCGCGTGTCGTCTCCAGCACGCCTTGTCGCCCGAGATCGGTGACGATCTTCATCAGGTGATTTCTGGACACACCGTGGCGTTCTGCCAGTTCGCTGATGGTCACCAGCTGCTGCGGACGGGCCGCGCAGTACATCAGCACGCGCAAGGTGTAGTCGGTGTACTCGGCAAGACGCATGCAAGCCCCTAAAGAGGCATCGAGTATATGTCTTTAAGGTCGGTCCTGCTTTAAGATGCATCAAACATGCGTCTTATAAGACCGTCAAGGCGACGTCCGTCCCACTGAACAGGAACACCCCGATGAACTTCACACTCGCCGCGCCGTCCATGATGATCGACCTGCGCCAGATCGCGCCGCGCGACCGTCGCGCATTGATCTTGGCCCGCTTCGATACGCTGCAACCGGGGCAGTCGCTAGAGCTGATCAACGACCACGACCCGCAAGCCCTGCGCGTGCACTTCGAGGACCGGGCGTTCGGACAGTACGCTTGGCGCGACGTCGAGAACGGGCCCGCGTCCTGGCGGGTGCGGGTCGGCAGGCGCGGGGCCAATCCGAGTTCGGCCGCCGTCGACTCATGCTGCTCCGGTGGCGCCTGCTGCGGTTGATCGACGGGGGCTGCGTCCATGACCTTCGTCGTCACCGAGGCCTGCATCCGCTGCAAGTACACCGACTGTGTCGACGTGTGCCCAGTGGACGCTTTTCGCGAGGGCCCGAACTTCCTCGTCATCGACCCCGATGAGTGCATCGACTGCGCGGTGTGCGTGCCCGAATGCCCGGTCTCGGCCATCTACGCCGAGGAAGACGTGCCGAGTGACCAGCAGGACTTCACACCGCTGAACGCCGAGTTGGCCCGCGTCTGGAAGCCGATCACCAAGACCAAGAAGTCTTTGCCGGACGCCGAAGCGTGGCGCGAGGTCACAGACAAACGTGCTGAACTCGAACGCTGAGCGCCATGAACACCGTTGCTAGGAGTGTGGGCGGCAGAAAGTCGTGGCGCATCCGCTCAACTCGGAAATGCCGGCCGCAAGGCTCCGAGTGTTGTTGCGGCCAGCCTTCATCGCCAAGAGCCTTCTGATGCGAGCACTGCGAGGCTGGTTGCTGAGCACTTTCAGGTCGATTTTGGTCATCCATCGGCCCTCACGCTGCACTCATCGCGCCCATGCGCCGCAGGTTGAGCGCCAAGCAGACGAGTTTCCACTCGGCTTGCACCCGATGCAGGCCTCGCAGGCTGAACTGGCGGAACCCGAGCACGCTCTTGATCCAGCCGTTGGGGGGCTCGGCCAGCCACTTTCGCTGCCGGTAGGCGACCTTGCCCTCGTCAGTCTGTAATTTCGCGGCCATCGCTGCTGTGTGCGGGTGGGTCTCGGGGTCAATCTGGGCAAAGCGCTTGCCTTCGCGGCCCAGGGCAATCACTGCATCAATGCCTGAATCCGCGAGCTGCTCGAACACCGCCTCGCTGCGGTAGCCCGCATCGGCCAGCGCCTGCTCGGGCACCTGGCCAAGATTGGCCGCAATGGCCTCGATCATCGGCAGCAACTCGCCGGCGTCGCTGGCGTTGTTGCCCAACTCGGCGGCCACGATGATGTGGGCTGTGTCGTCGACCGCCGTTTGGCCGTTGTAGCTCGCATCGAACCCGCCGCCGTTGCGCTTCATGATGCGGCTGTGGGGGTCGGTGAAGTTGTCTTGCGCCTTCGGATCTGGCACGCCGAATTCGCGCTTGAAGCGCCCGCCCGTGGCGTTGCCGTCGCCGTCGTGCGGCTTGCGGTCGTCGTCCGGGCTGCGCCCGCGCTCGATGTCGGCATCGCGCTGGCGTTGCTCCAGGCGCTCGCGCGCCTCGGTGATCGCCTGCAGGCGCGTGGCGCGTCGGGCGATCTCGGCGGGGATGTCCAGCTCGGGCTCATCGGCTTCGGCCTCGTCGGTGGACTTCGCGCGATCAAGCAGCGCGTCGATCTGCGCCTTGAGTTCGGCCTCGGCCTGCTGCATGCGCTCGTAGCTCATCGCCTTGTGGCGGCTCGCGTTGGCCTCGAGCTTTGTGCCGTCGATGGCCACCGCGCCCAGCTTGACCAGTCCCATCTCGCGCGCCAGGCGCACCACCTGCACGAACAGGTCGCTGAGTTCCTTCAAGTGCAGCGCCCGGAAGTCGCGGATCGTGCGGTGCTTGGGGAAGTTGCCCGCGCCCAGCATCCGGAACGCCAGGTCCTCGTGCAGCTTGCGTTCAATCTTGCGCGAGCTGAACACGCCGGTGGCGTAGCCGAAGACCACCACCTTGAGCATCATGGCCGGGTGAAAGGGCTGGTTGCGTGCACCGCCGCCGGCGTAGCGGGCATAGAACGCGCTCAGGTCCAGCGCATCGACGGTGTCGCTGATGAAGTAGGCCAGGTGCCCCTCGGGCAGCCAGTCCTGGAGTGAGGCCGGCAACAGCATCACCTGCTGCGGTTCGTAAGGGCGGTAGCTGATGGCCATCTCAGTTCAACGTCGCAACCTCTGGAAACGATGTCGGGGTCTTCCCTTCTGCCGCCCACGCTCCTAGCGGTGTCAGCCTATCTCTGCACCAGGCGATGCGCATGGTCGAGCACGGCCGCAAGCAGATTGCGAAGATGCGGTTGGATGCGCTCGGCGCGTCCGGGCAGGTATTCGAACCCGCCTGACTCGTTCATGTAGCTGCACTGCGTCAACTCGAGCTGTACCGCCTGGATGCCTTCCGCCGGACGGCCGTAGTGGCGCGTGATGTGGCCGCCCTTGAAGCGGCCATTGAGCACCGCGCTGTGCCCAGGGATCGACTGCGCGATGCCCAAGAGCGTGCCGGCCAGTGCGACATCGCAGCTCGCGCCGTCGGCTGTGCCCAGGTTGAAGTCAGGCAACTTGCCCGCGAAGAAGCGCGGCAGCGCCGAGCGGATGGAGTGGGCGTCCCACAGCATCGCGATGCCATGCTGTTGTCGCAGGCGCGCGAGCTCGGCGCGCAGCTGCTGGTGGTACGGGTGCCAGTTGGCGCTGACGCGGGCTGCGATTTCAGCGGCATCCGGCGCCATGCCTTCCAGGTACAGCAGTGCGTCGTCGAAGGTGTCCAGCGGGCACAGGGTCGTGACGCTCTGGCCCGGGTACAGGCTGGTGTTGTCGCTCGGGCGATTGAGGTCGACCACATAGCGTGAGTGAGTGGCCATCAGGATCGAAGCGCCCATCTCCTTGGCAAAGGCATACAGGCGATCCAGATGCCAGTCGGTGTCCGGTACGCGGTGCGCTTCGACGGTCAGGCGCGCAGCAATCGCCGGTGGCAAGTAGGTGCCGACATGGGGCATCGAAACCAGCAGCGGCTCGGTGCCGGCGTGGAAGACGAAAGGAGGCGGGTCTTGATGCGAGTTGTTCATGGTTCGGAAGTCAGTAGGTCGCTGCGCGCGGCGATCAAGGCCCTGGATGCCTCCTCGGCCAGGGGATGAACGCCTTCGTGCACCCGCAGGCGCCCGCCCACCCACACCTCGCCCACGGCCGAGCGGCGGTGGCTGGCAAAGACGTGGGCCGACAGCATGGCCTGGGGCGTCGGCAGTTCGCGCAGCAGTGGGTGCTGCGCATCGAGCACCATGAAGTCCGCCTGCTGGCCAAGCGCCAGCCCGCCGATGGCCCGGCCGCTGGCCTGGGCACCGCCGAGCACGGCATCCAGCGTCATCGCCGTCGCCACATCCCGCTCGCCGTCGCGCGCCAGCACGTTGCGCTGACGGGTGGCCAGGCGCTGGCTGTATTCCAGCAGCATCAGTTCCTCGGCCGCATTGACGCAGGCATGGCTGTCGGAGCCGACGCCCCAGCGCCCGCCCTGGCTGCGCCACGCCGTCATGTCGAAGATGCCGTCACCCAGGTTGGCCTCGGTGCTGGGGCAGATGCCCGCCACCGCGCCGCTGCGCGCCGCACGCTGGTATTCGTCCGGCGTCATGTGCGTGGCATGCACCAGGCACCAGCGCTCGTCGACCGGCGCGTGATCGAGCAGCCATTGCACCGGGCGCTGCCCGCTCCAGGCCAGACAGGCATCGACCTCGCCGGTCTGCTCGGCGATGTGGATGTGGATCGGGGCGGTGGGGTCGATGGCCTGCAGACCATGCACGGCCTGCGTCAATGCATCGGGCGGCACCGCGCGCAACGAATGCGGCGCCAGGCCCAGGCGTGCGCCGTGGCGTTCGCACAGGGGTTTCAGTCGCTCCAGCAGGCGCAGCATGTCATCGGTGCTTCGGATGAAGCGACGTTGCCCGTCGGTCGGTGCCCGGCCCCCGAACCCGCTGGTCTGGTACAGCACGGGCAACAGCGTCAGACCGATGCCGGCCCGTGCAGCCGCCTCGATCAGACAGCTCGACAGCGTGGCATCGTCGGCATAGGGCCGGCCATCGCGGTCATGGTGCACGTAGTGGAATTCGCAGACCGACGTGTAGCCCACCTCGAGCATTTCGACGTAGAGCGCCGTGGCGATGTCGCGCAGCTGATCCGGCGCCAGCACGCCGGCAAATCGGTACATCAGCTTGCGCCAGCTCCAGAAGCTGTCGTGTTCGGCGCCCGCGTCAGGGCCACGGAATTCCGTCAGCCCGGCAAATGCGCGCTGGAAGGCGTGCGAGTGCAGGTTGGGCATGCCCGGCAGCAGCGGGCCTGCAGCGACCGCCACGCCGGCCGGCGCGGGGCTGGCGGGCCGCACGGCGCTCAGGCGGCCATGTTCGTCCCACTCCAACAGCACGTCGCGTGCCCATCCTCCCGGCAGCAGGGCATGCGCTGCAAACAGCGAACCGGCATGGCTCATCGACTGGCTCCGGATGGCGCATGGATGCGCCCCTGACGCACGATGCGGCAGGCCGGGCGCTGGCCCAGCCAGTAGACGAGCTCGGCGGCATCGCGCAGCGCCCAGAGCACGAAGTTGGCAGGGCGTCCGGCCGCCAGCGCGCCATGCGCCGCTTGGAGCCCCAGCGCGCGGGCCGCATGGTGGGTCACGCCCGCGAGGGCCTCAGGCACGGTCAGCCTGAACAGTGTGCTCGCCATGTTCAGCATCAGCAGCAGGCTCAGCGCGGGCGAAGTGCCGGGGTTGTGGTCGGTGGCCACGGCCATCGGCACGCCGGCCTCGCGCAGCGCCTGGATGGGCGGCAGGTGGGTGTCGCGCAGGAAGTAGTAAGCGCCCGGCAACAGCGCGGCCACGGTGCCGCTGGCCTTCATGGCCGCGATGCCTTCGGCACTCAGGTGTTCGACGTGGTCGCAGGACAGGGCGCCATACGCCGCCGCCAGCCTGGCGCCGCCCATGTCTGACAGTTGCTCGGCATGCAGCTTGACCGGCAGGCCCAGCCCCTGGGCGGCCTTGAACACCGCTTCGGTCTCGGCCAGCGAGAAGCCGATGCGCTCGCAGAAGACATCGACGGCATCGACCAGGCCTTCGGCCGCGAGCGCGGGCAGCATCTGCTGACAGACCAGCGCGATGTAGTCGCTGCTGCGGCCCGCATACTCCGGCGGCAGCGCATGGGCGCCCAGGAACGTGGTGCGCACCTCCACGCCCAGGTCGCGCCCCAGGCGCCGTGCCACGCGCAGCTGTTTGCGCTCGTGCTCTAGCGCCAGGCCGTAGCCTGATTTGATCTCGATCGCACACACGCCTTCGTCGAGCAGGGCCTGCAGACGCGGCGAGGCTTGTGTGTAGAGCTCGTCTTCGCTGGCCGCCCGTGTGGCGCGGACGCTGGAGACGATGCCGCCGCCCGCGTTGGCGATCTCTTCATAAGTCGCACCGGCAAGCCGCATCGCGAACTCGTTGGCGCGCTGGCCGCCGTAAACCAGGTGGGTATGGCAGTCCACCAGGCCGGGCGTCACCAGCGCATCGCCCCCGTCGTGCTGCGGGTAGTCCGGCGACAGCGGCGGCAGCGCCTGCCGCGCACCGACGTAGCTGATGCGACCGTCGTGGACGACGATGGCCGCGTCCATCAGGGCCGGCGAGTCGGGCGCCGTGGCGCCGGGCGCCAGGCGCAGATTCGTCCAGACGCCATCGGCGCTGGGAGCGGCATGGGCGGCATGAGCGTGGGTCATCGGCATGTGGGCTCGATCAGGACTGCCAGCAAGGCGGCATCCTTTCCTTCGGGGGTGAGTTGCCAGCGACGATCGGATCCGTGCCACCACAGGCCCCGGTCGGTATCGAGCCGCAGGGGCGGGCCGGCCGCAGCCTGCCAGGCGCCGTGCACTGCCAGCAGCAGCCCCTGGGCGCACTCGGGCAGCGTCGCCCCATCCTGCAGCACCAGGACCTGCGCCGTGCAGACGTCGCGGCGCGTCATGACGTTGAAGTCGTGGCAGCCCGCGCCGCCCAGCAAGTCGGCCTGCACGGGCGCTTCGCCCGGGAAGGCGAAGGGCCGCAGTGGCGTGTCGAGCCGGTGATCGATGGCTCCGTCGGGCGAGTGCAGGTGAACCCCGGGCCCGTCCAGCAAGGTGATCACGCGGTTGATGCCGGCAAACGCCGAAAACGGTCCGTTGCCGGCAATGTGCGCAATGCTGACGCGCCAGTCGAACTGTCCGAGGCCCGTGCCCGGCGGCATGCACACGATCTCTCGTGTGACGCCGCCACCGTTCTTCCACGGCTGGGCCGGCAACGCCGACCGCTCGAAGCGAACCACGGGCATGCCAGTGTCACCGCGAGGCTGCTTCAGCGCAACATGGGCAACTTCAGCCCCTGCCGCTTGGCGGTGGCCACGGCCAGCTCGTAGCCGGCGTCGGCATGACGCATCACGCCGGAGCCGCAGTCGTTCACGAGCACACGCGCGAGGCGCCGTGCCGCGGCGTCGGTGCCGTCGGCCACGATGACCATGCCCGAGTGCTGCGAGTAACCCATGCCGACACCACCACCATGGTGCAAGGACACCCAGCTGGCGCCACCGGAGGCGTTCAGCAGTGCGTTCAGCAGCGGCCAGTCGGACACAGCGTCAGTACCGTCGCGCATCGATTCCGTCTCGCGGTTCGGGCTCGACACCGAGCCGGTGTCGAGGTGATCGCGGCCGATCACGATCGGCGCCTTCAGCTCGCCGGATCGAACCATCTCGTTGAACGCCAGCCCGGCCTTGTCGCGCTCGCCAAGACCCAGCCAGCAGATGCGCGCCGGCAGGCCCTGGAAGGCGATGCGTTCGCGTGCCATGTCGAGCCAGCGGTGCACATGCTTGTCGTCCGGGAACAGTTCCTTGATCTTGGCGTCGGTCTTGTAGATGTCCTCGGGGTCACCCGACAGCGCCGCCCAGCGGAACGGCCCCTTGCCTTCGCAGAACAGCGGCCTGATGTACGCGGGCACGAAGCCCGGGAAGTCGAAGGCGTTCTTCACCCCCATGTCGAAGGCGACCTGGCGAATGTTGTTGCCGTAGTCGACGGTCGCGATGCCCATGGCCTGGAAGTTGAGCATCGCCTGCACATGCACCGCACAGGACTTGGCGGCGGCGTCGGTCAACTTGGCATGCTGCGCGGGGTCGCGCTGCGCCGCCTTCCACTGCGCCACGCTCCAGCCCGACGGCAGATAGCCGTTGACCAGATCGTGCGCCGAGGTCTGGTCGGTCACCAGGTCGGGCTTGATGCCACCGGCCCTGGCGCGCTTGACGAGTTCCGGCAGGATGTCCGCCGCGTTGCCGAGCAGGCCGATCGACACCGCCTTCTTCTCGGCGGTGTACTTCTTGATGCGCGCCAGCGCATCGTCGATGTCGGAAGCCTGCTCGTCCAGGTAGCGCGAGCGCAACCGGAAATCGATGCTGCTTTGCTGGCACTCGATGTTCAACGACACCGCGCCGGCGAATGTGGCCGCCAGCGGCTGCGCGCCGCCCATGCCGCCCAGGCCGGCGGTCAGGATCCAGCGGCCGACCATGTCGCCACCGAAGTGCTGGCGGCCGGCCTCGGCAAAGGTTTCGTAGGTGCCCTGTACGATACCCTGGCTGCCGATGTAGATCCAGCTACCGGCGGTCATCTGGCCATACATGAACAGGCCCTTGCGGTCGAGCTCGTTGAAGTGTTCCCAGTTCGCCCACTTGGGCACCAGGTTGGAGTTCGCGATCAGCACGCGCGGCGCGTCGGGATGGGTCTTGAACACGCCCACCGGCTTGCCGGATTGAATCAGCAGCGATTCGTCATCGTCGAGCTCGCGCAACGAGGCCAGGATCTGGTCGTAGCAGGCCCAGTCGCGCGCCGCGCGGCCGATGCCGCCGTAGACGACGAGGTGCTTCGGGTTCTCGGCCACCTCGGGGTCGAGGTTGTTCTGGATCATGCGGTAGGCCGCCTCGGTGATCCAGTTCTTGCAGCTGAGCTGCGTGCCACGCGGCGCACGGATCTCGCGCGACGCGTCGTAGCGGGGGTCGTTCTTTAGGGACAGGGCATCGGACATGTTCGGCTCCTACGGATCGGAAGAGGGGTGGTTCTGGCGCGCTGCGTGCCTGTCAGTGCAGGCCGAGGAAGGCGGCCGCCAGCGCGGGGTCGTTGCGGGCGTCGGCGGCGGCACCCTTCCAGACGGTCTGGCCGGACTCGAGCACACAAACGTCGTCGGCGACCGACAGCACACGCTCGGTGTTCTGCTCCACCAGCAGCACGGTCATGCCTTCGGCGCGCAGCTTGAGCAGCGCCTGGTAGCACAGGTCGATGACCTTGGGCATCAAGCCGAGCGAGAGCTCGTCGATCATCATGAAGCGCGGCCGCGCCATCAGCGCGCGCCCGATGGCCAGCATCTGCTGTTCGCCGCCCGAGAGGTTGCCCGCCAGTGACGTGAGCCGCTCGCCCAGGCGCGGGAACAGCGACAGCACGCGATCGCGGTCCTGCTTGAATACGCTGGCCGGGTGGATGACGCCACCCACGCGCAGGTTGTCCTCGACCGACAGGTCCTTGAACAGGCGCCTGCCCTCGGGGGAGATCGCAATGCCGCGGCGTACGCGCTCGGTGGCGGGCAGCTCACTGATGTCCTGCCCGTCGAACAGCACCTGCCCGGCCTGGCGCGCGACATGGCCGGCCACGCACATCAGCGTCGACGACTTGCCCGCGCCGTTGGGTCCGAGCAAGCCCGTGATGGTGCCGGGCCGCAGGCTCAGCGACAGCTCGTGCACGGCTTGGAAGGCGCCGTAGCCGCAGGAAAACGACTTCAGTTCAAGCATGCTGCGCTCCGTCTGCGGCGGCCGTGGCCAGGGTGTCGCCGCCCAGGTAGGCGGCACGCACCACGGGGTCGTTCATGACGGCTCGCGGTTCGCCGTCGGCAATCTTGCGGCCGTTGTCCAGCACCACCAGGCGCTGGCAGATGCGCATCACCTCGCCCAGGTTGTGCTCGATCAGCACGATGGTCACGCCTTGGCGGTTGATCTCGGCGATGGTGTCGGCCAGCGACCGGGCTTCCTTGGAGTTGAGCCCGGCCAGCGGCTCGTCCAGCAGCAGCAGCCGCGGCTTGAGCGCCAGCGCGCGCGCCATCTCCAAGCGCTTGAGCACGCCCAGCGGCTGGATGGCCGGGCTCTGCTCGGCGTGCTGCGCGATCCCCACGCGCTCGAGCATCTTGCGGGCCATTGCGAGTTCTTCGTGGCGCGCCACGTGCAGCAGCGACTTCAGCGGTGAGGCGGTCTTGGCGCTGCCGGCGGCCAGCGCCACGTTGTCGATCACCGAGATCTCACGCAAGGGCTTGACCAGTTGCTGCGACAGCGACAGCCCGCGCAGGATGCGACGGTCGATGGGCAGACCTTCGATGCGTTGGCCGTCGAGCTCGACACGGCCTTCGGTGGCACGCACGACACCCGTGATCGAGCGCAGCATGGTGGTCTTGCCGGCGCCGTTCGGGCCGATCAGTCCCAGCAGCTCGCCCGGGCGCACGTCGAAGGAGACGCTGTCGATCGCCGTCAGCCCGCCGAAGCGCACCGTGACGTCCGAGACGCGCAGCAGCGGTGCCGGCATTGCAGGCGTCGCGCTCATGTGCGACCACCTTTGCCGACGCTGCCCACCGGGCTGAAGAAGCGCGTGACCAGCCCCGCCATGCCCCCGGGCGAGAAACGCATCATCAGAAACAGCAGGCCGCCGTAGACCAGCAGCTTGTAGTCGCCGATCACCTGGAACCAGGCCGGCAGCGCCGACAGCAGCGCTGCGGCAACGATGACGCCGGTGACCGAGCCGATGCCCCCCACGACCACCATTGACAGCACGGTGATCGACTCGACAAAGCCGAAGCTGTCGGGCCCGATGAAACGCAGGTTGTAGGCGTACATGCTGCCGGCCAGACCGGCCAGCGCGGTGCCGATGGCAAATGCCACCAGCTTGTAGCGCGAGGCATCGATGCCCAGCACGCGCATGGTGTCCTCGTCTTCGGCAATGCCGTTGAAGACGCGCCCCATCCAGGACTTGCGGATGTACTGGCTGAAGGCGGCCACCAAGGCGCACAGCAGCAGCGTGAGCAGCATGAAGGCGGTCTTCGACAGGCCCGTGTCGGGGATGCCCGAGATGCCCAGCTCGCCACCCAGCCAGTTCTGCTGGCGCACGATGCCGACGAAAAGGAAGCCCACGCCCATCGTCGTGATGGCCAGGAAGTCGGCCCGCACGCGCAGCGACGCCAGCCCGACCACGGCACCGACGGCGCCGGCCAGCAGCATCGCCAGGGGCAGGGTGGCCAGGAACGGCAGGCCGGCCTTGCCGAGCATCGCCGCGACATAGGCGCCGATGCCCAGGAAAGCGGCGTGGCCCAGACTGATCTGGCCGCAGAAGCCCGTGATCAGGTTCAGCGACAGCGCAAAGAGCACGCTCACGCCCATCGTCGTCAGCAGCGAGATTTCGTAGTCCATCGCGGGTTCCTCAGCGCTTCGCAAACAGGCCCTGCGGCCTGACCATCAGGACCAGGATCAGGAAGGCGAACGCGATCGCGTTGCGGTCCAGCAGCTGGCCCAGATAGATGGTTCCGAACGACTCCACTACTCCCAGCACCAGCGCCGCCGCCAGCGTGCCGCGCACCGAGCCCAAGCCGCCGAGCACGATGATGGCCAGCGCCTTGTACGAGGGCACGCTGCCCATAGTCGGTTCGACCAGGTTGTTCAGCAGCGCCACCCAAACGCCGGCGAAGCCGGCCAACGCCGAGCCGACGAAGAAGTTGATGTCACGCACCTTCAGCAGCGTGATGCCGAAGGACTCGGCCATCTGCGGGTCCGACACCGTCGCCTGGCAGGCCACGCCGATGCGGGTGCGGGTCTGCAGCCAACCGAGCACGCCGATGATTGCCACCGTGCTAAGCATCATCAGCAACTCGGCGACCTTGAACTGCATGCCGCCGAAGACCGGTATCTGGCCTTGCAGCGGCGGCGCTGTGAACGACAGGCCCTGGGCGCCGAAGACGATGCGGAAGATCTCCTCGGCGGCGATGTACAGGCCGATCGACGCGATCAGCGCCACGAACGGAGGCTGGCGCAGCAGGGGCTGGTAAGCGAGCCGGAACATCGCCACGCCGGCCACCCCGGCCACCACCATGCCGGCGGCAAAGCCCAGGGCCAGGCTGCCGCTGGCATTGCACACGATCACCCCGACGTAGGCGCCCAGCGTGAACAGCGCCGCGTGCGCGACGTGCAGGATGCGCAACAGGCCGTAGACCAGGGTCAGCCCCAGCGCGATTAGCGCATAGATGGCCCCTTGCACCAGGCCCTGGGCGGTAAGTTCTACGTAGAGCATCGTGGGCGTCCTTGGAGGCGCGGCTTACTTCGTCGGCGGGGCCAGCAGTGCCGCGTCGGAGATCACTGAATGGCGGCGGAACGCCTTGTCCTTGACCACCTGGACCTGGATGTCCTTGGCCACCTCGTTGAGGCTGTTGAAGGTCAGCTTGCCGATCGGCGTCACGTAGGTGCCGCCGGCCATCGCCGCGCGCAGCGCGTCACCACCCTTGCCGCCGGACTTCTTCAGCCCTTCGATCAGGACGCTGGTGGCCGTGAAGCTGGCGGCCGCCACCATGTCGGCACCGGCGTTGTTCGCCTTGCGGTAGTCCGCCAGGAAGGCCTTGGTGGCGGGCACATCGGAGTCGCGGTCCAGCGAGGTCGTCACCAGCGTGCCTTCGGAGGCTGCGCCGGCGATCTCGATGAACTTGTCGGAGTCGTAGCCTTCCTGGCCGATGATCGGCGCGGTGATGCCCGCCGCCCTGAGCTGGCTGACCAGGGGGCCGGCATTGAAGAAGTAGCCCGAGGCATAGATGACCTCCGGCGCGTCGGCCTTGACCTTGGAGACGACGGCGCCGAACTGGCGGTCGGCCATGCCGTACTCGTACTCGCCGGTGATCTGCAAACCGAACTTCGGCGCTGCTTCCTTGAAGCCGGCGGCCAGGGCCTGGCCGAAGTCGTTCTTCACCGTGATGATGGTGACCTTCTTCTTGCCCAGGGTGCTGACAAGCTTGGCGCCGCCGCGGCCCTGCACCTCGCCCATAGCGGAGACGCGGAAGACGTAGTTGCCCGTGCGTGTGATGTCGGGGTGGATGGCGTAGGCGACCACGTACGGCACCTTGCCGGCCTGGAAGATGCCGGCGGCGGCGCGGGTCGATCCGGAGTACGAGCCCGACACCGCGCCGACGACCTTGTCCTTCTCGACGAGCTTGGTGGCGACGGGAACGGCTTCCTTGGGCGAGGCCTGGTCGTCGTACACCACCAATTCGATCTTCTCGCCGTTGACGCCGCCGGCAGCGTTGGCCTGCGCGACCGCGAGCTTGGCGCCGTTGAGCGAGGACTGGCCATCGGCGGCAGCGAAACCGGTCAACGGGACGTTGAAGCCGATCTTGATGTCGGCGAGCGCAGGACCCGCGGCGAGCACGCCGGCGGCGCCAACGATGGCGATCGACACAAACGACTTCCGTGGGCTCGGTGCATTCATCAAAGCGCTCCTGGGTAAAGTGTGATGGACAACTACAAGATTGCATGCTCATGTGGTCTAGACAACTATACATATTCAGTTCGGCCGATACAATGAGGCCCAGGCCATGTTCGTGTAGGTACTTACCCGCAAATGCATCAGTTCACAGCCCACCCAAACCCAAGCGTCGAGGTCGACGAGCGCCCGGCGTTCAAGCGCATCAAGGCGCATGTGCTGAGCCAGATCCAAGCGGGCATCTGGAAGGAGGGCGACGCAATCCCGTCCGAGCAGGCGCTGGCCAGCGAATTCGGCGTGGCGCGCATGACCGCCAACCGGGCGCTGCGTGAGCTCAGCGATGACCGCATCCTGGTGCGGGTGCAGGGGTCGGGCACCTTCGTCGCCCAGCAGAAATTCCAGTCCACCCTGGTGGAGATCCTCAGCATTGCCGAAGAAGTGCAGTCGCGCGGCCACGTGCATCGCAGCGAGTTGCAATGCCTGGAGCGAGTCAAGACCAGCAGCAGCCTTGCGGCCGACTTCGACCTCGCAGTGGGCAAGGCGCTCTTCCATTCGGTGGTCGTGCACTTCGAGAACGACCTGCCCATCCAGGTCGAAGACCGGTTCGTCAATCCCGCCGTAGCGCCGGACTACATGCAGCTCGACTTCAGCAAGACGACGGCCAACGAGTACTTGATGCACGCGGCGCCGTTGTCCGGCGTGCGCTACCGCATCGAGGCACTGATGCCGACGCCCGAGATCGCGACCATGCTGCACATCGACGCAGTCCAGCCCTGCCTGGTCCTGCGCCGAAAGACGCTGTCACGCGGGCAGGTGGCGTCCGTGGCAACGCTGTGGCATCCCGCCAATCGCTACCAGTTCACGGGCGGGTTCTGAGGCCCGGAACCGTCGGACTCCCTTCGGCGGACCCCGCCGGCCGGCGGATCGTGGCGTAGGCGAACTCGACGAGATAGTCGTTCAGCGAAACCGACGCCTGCTCGGCCGCCGCTGTGTCGCGGGCCAGAACTGCGCGCAGGATGGCGAGGTACAGCGCCGACCCTCGACGGACCTCGCTGGACCCGTCGTCGCGCAGGTGGGCGAGCCAGAACCGGCGCGAGAGGCCTTGCAGCGGCGCCATGGCGTCCGCCAGATACTCGTTGTTGCAGCAGCGCGCGACCAGGCGATGAATGTCCTTGAGCGTCTCGGCGTACTCGGCCAGCGCCATGGGCTCGCCTGACAAGCGAAGCAGCATCGCCTCCATCTGGACGCGATCGTCGGTGGTGGCGCCGTGGCAGGCCAGCCGGACGGCCAGAGCCTCCAGCACGCGCCGCACCTCCAGCATCCGCAACTGTGCTTCCACCGACGCCGGGGGAATGAGCACGCCCCGGTTGGGATGGATCTCGACCATGCGGTTGCGCGCCAACTGCTGGAGGGCTTCGCGGATCGGCGTGCGACCCAGCCCGGTCTTCTCCATCAGCACCGCTTCGGACACCAGGTTTCCCGGCGCCAACTCCTCGGACACGATCAGTTGCTCGATCCGTTGATACGCCTGTCCTGCTTTGCCCTGGCTAACCATCACGCTCCCAATGCAGCCAAAACAGCCGACGACATGCCCGAGCATAGGCGCGACCGTAAAACATTCATTGTACAACCGATATATTGGTTGCATACTACGCATCCGCGATCAGCCTCGTCAACACCAAGAGGCCTCGTGACGACACCCGCCACTGCTCAGGAGCCCCTGTGAAATACGACCCGTCGCGCGATAAGTGCCCCCTGCCGTTTTCGCCGTTCAAAAGTTGCACGGTGCCGCGTCCCATCGGCTGGCTGTCCAGCGTCAGCCCGGACGGCATCGACAACCTGGCGCCCTACAGCCAGTGGCAGAACCTCACCTTCGATCCGCCGATGGTGATGTTCGCGGCCAACCAGTATCCCGACGGGCGCCGCAAGGACACCGTGCTCAACGCCGAGCAGACCGGCTGGTTTGTCTGGAACATGGCGACCTACGCGTTGCGCGAGGCCGTCAATCTCAGCGCCATGGCGGTGCCGCCACACCAGAGTGAATTCGATCTCGCCGGCGTCACGCGGCGTCGCGCCGATCTCTGCAACGTGCAGATGGTTGCGGAAAGCCCGGTGCACTTCGAGTGCCGCTACCTCTCGACCCATCGCTTTACTGGCAACTCGAAGGTCGGCACGATCGACGTGGTGTTCGCCCAGGTGGAACGCATCCACATCGACGAGAACTTCCTGACCCCAGAGGGCAAGCTCGACATCCTCAAGGCGCGCCCGCTGGCCCGGCTTGGCTACTACGACTACACCAGCGTCACGGACATCTTCGAGATGCGCATCCCGAACGCGAGTGCCGCCGAAGCTGACGGTTTGGAGGGCGCGCCGGCCTGAACCAGCGACCGGCAGCCAGTAGCCGGCAGCCGGGAGCCGCGTCATGCCGATCACCCACACCAGCAATCACGTGACATGCCCTGAGACGACGCAGACACCAGGTGTGCACGGCCCCACGGTGCACCGTCGATGCTCCGACCAACGCCTACCGCCAATGGAGAAAACCATGCAGAGCCAGCTACTTCGCATCAATCGCAGGACCGTCCTGAAGACTGCCGGCGCCGCCACCGCGGTCGGCATTTCACAGCCGTTCGTCTTGTACGACGCTCACGCCCAAACCGCCGTGCCGGTCAGGCTGACGACCGGCCTGAAGCTGGCCAACTACGGGCCCATCTACGTAGCGCAGCGCGCCGGGCTCTTCGAGAAGCAGGGCCTGAGCCTGGCCGCAGATGTTGGCGGCAGCGTCAACGAGCCCGTTGCCATCGCGCTGTCGGGTCGTGGACAGTTCGCCGCCACCGGCACCGGAATGGCCATGAACTCGACGGCGGAGGGCGGCCGGATGAAGGTCATCGCCAAGATGACCGGAGCGCTGGGGATGTGGGTCATCGCCAAGCCCGGGACGAACTTCAAGTCGCTCGCGGACTTCAAGGGCAAGAAGGTGGCGAGCCTGCGGTTCCCATCGAACACAGTGACGTCGCCCACCTTTGCGATGAAGAAGTTCGGCGGCTTCGACGCCAAGGCCTCGGGTGTCGAATTTGTTGAAGGGCCACCGGGATCGATCGTGAGCGCCGTCCGCGACGGACGCGCAGACGTTGGTGTCGTGTTCGAGTGGGACGCCAGCATCGCCGCCCAGTCCGGGCTGCAGGTGGCCTTCGGCTTCGCCGAAACGGTGGGGCCTATCCTGCTGACATCCGTGATGGTCAAGGAGGACTACCTGGCCTCCAATGCCGACACGGTGCAGCGCTTCTGCAACGCACTTGCCGCAGCGATGAAGTTGATCCGCGAGGACAAGTCGGCCTATGTGTCGGCGATGACGGCGGAGTTTGCTAATCTGGACAAGACGGTGGTCGGGGCCGGCTGCGACCGCCTGCTGGCGACCCGCGGGTTCGTGCCGCTGTCGCCCGTGGTCAGCAAGGCCGAATGGGATGCGATCGTCGAGCACGACACACTCGCGGGTACGGTGCGCAAGGCGTTCTCCTTCGAGGAAATGGTCGACAACCGCTTTGCACAGAAGGCCACCGAGGCCTTCGGACTGCGTGGTTGACATGGGTGCCGCACCTGCAGCCATCGAGTCGCTCCCCGGCCGGAGCCAACCGTCCGGGCCTCGACGCATCCTCGTCTACCAGACGCTTCTCGTCGTCGCTCTGTTCGCACTCTGGGAAGTGCTCGTTCGAACGAAGCTGCTTCCCGTCTACCTGTATGGGCAGCCCAGCGGGATCCTGGCGAAAGCACAAACGCTCCTGGCCGAAGGCGACCTGATGACGCACATCGGTGCGACCGCGTTCGCATCGATCGTCGGCTTCCTGGTCGGCACAACACTCGGCAGCGTCACGGGTTTGCTGCTGTGGCTCTCGAACACTGCAGCGCTCGTGCTACGGCCGGTCATCGTGGCGATCAACGGCGTACCGAAGATCGCCCTCGCGCCGCTGATCGTGGTCTGGTTCGGCGTTGGACTCGGCGCGAAAGTGGCCATCGCCGCCAGCCTGACCTTCATCGTCGCGCTCATCTCCGTCTATCAGGGCACGCAGGAAGTCGACGAGGACCTCGTGAAACTGATGCGTTCGCTCGGCGCCAAGCCGCTGACGATCTGGCGCAAAGTCATCGTGCCGGGCGCCACGCCGTGGATCCTGTCGACGATGCGCCTGAACATCGGCTTCGCGATGATCGGCGCGGTCGTCGGCGAGTACATCTCGTCGAAAGTGGGGCTGGGCTACATGATCTACAACGCCGGTGCGCTGTACGACTTGAACGGCGTGTTCGTGGGCATCTTTTGCCTGATGGCACTGGCGCTTGTGCTCGACGCCGTGCTCGGAAAGATTGAAGCGAGGTTCAAATGGTGAACGCACCAGTGCTCGAAGCCAAGCAAGTGACGATGGCCTTCAACGCGGGCACTCCCCGCGAAGTCGTCGCATTCCGGGACATCAGCTTCACACTCAGGCAGGGCGAAATTCTCGCCATCGTGGGCCCATCGGGCTGCGGCAAGTCGACACTCTTCAACGTGATCGCCGGCTTGCTGCGACCGACCTCTGGCTCGGTGAGCGTCGACGGCACACTCGTCGACGGTGCACGGGGGCACATCGGCTACATGCTGCAGAAAGATCTGCTGCTGCCCTGGCGCTCCGTGCTGGATAACGTCACGCTCGGCCTGGAAGTGAGGGGCACGCCGTCGGCCGAGGCACGGGACAGGGCGATGGCGCTCATCCGGCGCTACGGCCTGGCGGGGTTCGAATCCGCGCGACCGCGAGCGCTGTCCGGAGGCATGCGCCAGCGCGTTGCATTTATGCGCACGCTCGCGCTCGACCCTAAGGCGATCCTGCTGGACGAGCCCTTCTCGGCGCTCGACTTCCAGACCCGCCTCATCCTCCAAGGCGACGTCAAGCGCATCATCCGCGAACAGCGCAAAGCAGCCATCCTGGTCACGCACGACATCGGCGAGGGCATTGCGATGTCGGATCGGGTGCTCGTGCTGTCTCAGCGACCGGGCACTGTCAAGGCAATCCATGACATCGACCTCGGCGATGCGACCGATCCTGGCGCGCTGAGACGCTCGAGCGCGTTCAACGAATACTTCGACACGATCTGGCGCCAACTGGATGGGCATGCACAGGCAGCGGCATAAAGGATCAGCGGGGCAGGACCATTCCCGTGCGCCGACGGCCTTGACGCGCGCACACCGTCGCCATCAACTGCCAGTCCGAAAATGACCTGCAACCCGGACGGATCGAACCTTCCACCGCCAGAGTGCAACTCGGCACACTCGGCAATTCGCCGAGCTCCGAGTCCCCGCCATGCTTGCCCGCGCGCCGTACTCGATGGCTGACCTGGCGGCGCTGCAGAAGTCGATGCTGTTCGGCGCCGACGACGTGGCAGCGCTGCGCCAGAGCTGGGCCATCCTGGCCGTCCAGACTGAGGCGATTCTGGATGTCTGGTACGGCTTCGCGGCCTCGACGCCCGAAGTGGTGGTGTTCTTCGGCGACACGCGCAGCGGCCAGCCGGACGGCGCCTACCTGGCCGCCGTCCGCAGGCGTTTTGCGTTGTGAATCCTGGGCACCGCCGACGCGAAGTACGACCAGGCCTGGCTCGACTGGCAGTACGAGATCGGCCTGCGCCACAACCGGCTCAAGAAGAACAAGACCGACGGCGCCCACGGCCCCGCACAAGTGGACTTTCGCAATCTGCCGGCGCTGACTATTCCCATCACCACGACGCGGAAGCCCTTCCTGGCCAAGAAGGGCGCCTCAGCGGCGGACGTCGAGAAGATGCGCGCGGTGTGGGTGAAGGTCGTGCTGTTGCAGGCCATCCTGTGGAGCCACCCCTACGTCAAGGACGGGGAGTTCTGATGCCGCCACCTGCAACTCTGGGGCGTGCGGGCACAGAGTCGCCCTCCGGGCAGTCCACCGGTCTGCCCGGCTGGCGGGCCTCGCACTGGTTCAGCACCCCGACGCCCTTTGTCGATCGACGGCGGCTGGTGCGCGCAATGATGCCGATCTCCGTGTCAGCCCTGTGCGGGTGCCGTTGTCGAGGATCGCGTTGCTTGGCGGTGTCGCCATACGCGTTCAACTCGCCGCGTCGTTCGCCTCAACTGCGCCCGGACCCGGCGTCCGGCACGCCGGCGGCATTCGCCTGCTGATCGGCGTGGTAACTTGACCGTATCAGCGCGCCAACGGCGGCATGGCTGAAGCCGATCGCCGTTGCCTCGCGCTCGAACATGCGGAAGGTGTCCGGGTGCACGTAGCGCCGCACGGGCAGGTGGTGACCGCTCGGCGCGAGGTACTGGCCGATCGTCAGCATGTCGATGTCGTGCGCGCGCATGTCGCGCATCACGGCCAGAATCTCGTCGTCGGTTTCGCCGAGGCCGACCATCAGCCCGCTTTTCGTCGGTACGCCGGGGTGCAGGGCCTTGAACTTCTTCAGCAGGTTCAGGCTGAACGCGTAGTCGCTGCCGGGCCGCGCTTCCTTGTACAGGCGCGGCACGGTTTCGAGGTTGTGGTTCATCACGTCCGGCGGCGCAGCCTCCAGGATCTCCAGCGCGCGGTCGTCGCGCCCACGGAAGTCGGGCACCAGCACCTCGATGGTCGTCGCCGGCGAGCGCTCGCGCGTCTGGCGAATGCACTCGACGAAATGTGCCGCGCCGCCGTCGCGCAGGTCGTCGCGATCGACGCTCGTGATCACCACGTATTTGAGCTTGAGCGCCGCGATCGTCCTGGCCAGGTTCTCCGGCTCGCTGGCATCCAGCGGGTCGGGCCTGCCATGGCCGACATCGCAGAACGGGCAACGCCGCGTGCACTTGTCGCCCATGATCATGAACGTGGCCGTGCCCTTGCCGAAGCACTCGCCGATGTTCGGGCACGAGGCTTCCTCGCACACCGAGTGCAGCTTGTGCTCGCGCAGGATTTGCTTGATCTCGTAGAAGCGCGAATTCGGGGTCGCCGCCTTGACCCGAATCCAATCCGGCTTCTTCAGCACCTCGGCGGGCACCACCTTGATCGGGATGCGCGCCGTCTTGGCCCGCGCTTTCTGCTTCGCGCTCGGGTCGTAGCCACCGAACGATTCAGTGGCATCGCCCGGCGCCAAACCGCCGACCGGATCAGGCACCGGCGTCACCGTCGCTGCGCTCGCGGGCGCGGGCGCGGGCCGGACTCGGGGCTGGTGCGGCGGCGCCGTTGCCGGCCTTTCGGCCTCCTTTGCTGGCGGCCTCGCGCAGGCTCGCCTGCACGAAGCTCAAGTGGATGTTCGCTGCCGCGCGCGCCGCTTTCGGGTCGCGCGCGGTGATCGCCTTGGCGATCTGTACATGCTGCTCGTCGAGCAGCGTCACGTTCTCGGTTTGATGGCACAGCGCTTCGCGGGAGCGCAGCATGTTGATGCGCATCAGGTTGAAGATGCCCCGCATCACGTGCACAAGGGCGACGTTGTGCGAGGCTTCGGCCACCGCCATGTGGAAATCGACGTCACGATCGGTGTCCTCGAGCGGGTCGACCGGTCCGCGCCGGCGCTTCATGCCGCCGACGATCTCGCGCAGCCGCTTGTCGTCGGCCTCGGTGGCACGCATGGCGGCGAACTCGGCCGCCACGCACTCCAGCCCGTGGCGCAGTTCGAGGATGTCGTCGACGGTCTCGGGGTGACGCTGCAGCAGATGCACCAATGGGTCGGTGATCGTCGGCGCGGTTACGTCGGTGACGCTGAAGCCGCCGCCCCGTCGGGCCTGCAGCAGGCCGCGGCTTTCGAGGATCAGCAGCGCCTCGCGCAGCGATGGGCGCGACACGTCGAGCTGCTGCGCAAGGTCGCGTTCAGAGGGCATTCTGTCGCCGGGCTTGAGCTTGCCGGTGGCGATGAGATCCTCGATCTGGTCGGTGATCGTGTCCGAAAGGCGCGGGCGCCGTACATGCGCGACGGCGCGGAAAGACGGCTGGCTTGCCACGGTGGGGCTCCTGCGTGAACTGCGCCTGCCATGCGGGGGAACCCGCATGGAACTGCTGGCGAGGCCTGGATATTATCCGGTCCGTTTGGTAAGACCAAATAGACCAGATTGCCAGTCAGGCCGGACTGATCACCGCCTAAGGTGCCACAGCCGATCTGCCCGTTTTCGATGAAACCAAAAACCGCGGCAGTTGATCCGCACGCCTCGCAGTGACCTGCCGAGAGCGTTCAGACCGAACGGCGCCGGCGCCAGGAGACTCCATGAACATGAACGACGATGCCGATCCCGCGGAGACCGGCGAATGGCTCGACGCACTCAAGGCAGTGGAACTGCACCGAGGGCAGGAGCGCGCGAACTTGCTGGTCAATCGCCTGGTCGATCAGGCGCGTCGGGACGGCCTGTATATCCCGCGGTCGCTGACCACGGCGTACAAGAACACGATTCCTCCGGAGCAGGAAGCCAGGTCGCCCGGTGACCGCGCCATCGAGCACCGTTTGCGCTCGATCATTCGCTGGAACGCGCTCGCGATCATCCTGCGTGCGAACAAGGAAAGCTCGGAGCTCGGCGGCCACATTGCGAGCTTCCAGTCGGCCGCCACGCTGTACGACATCGGCTTCGGCCACTTCTGGCACGCGCCGACCGACACGCATGGCGGCGACCTGCTCTTCATCCAGGGTCACAGCTCACCGGGTATCTACGCCCGCGCCTTCCTCGAAGGACGGCTGACCGAAGACCAGTTGCTCAGCTACCGGCAGGAGACCGCCGGCAAGGGCCTCTCGAGCTATCCGCACCCGTGGCTGATGCCCGACTTTTGGCAGTTCCCCACCGTCTCGATGGGCCTGGGTCCTTTGATGGCGATCTACCAGGCGCGCTTCCTGAAGTACCTGCAGGGCCGCGGCCTGGCCGAGACCACGCAGCGCAAGGTCTGGGCCTTCATGGGCGACGGCGAAATGGACGAGCCCGAGTCGCTGGGTGCGATCTCGCTGGCCGGCCGCGAGCACCTGGACAACCTGGTCTTTGTCATCAACTGCAACCTGCAGCGCCTGGACGGTCCGGTGCGCGGCAACGGCAAGATCGTTCAGGAACTCGAAAGCGTGTTCCGCGGCGCCGGCTGGAACGTCATCAAGGTGCTCTGGGGCGGTGGCTGGGATGCCCTCTTCGCAAAGGACAAGAGCGGCAAGCTGCTGCAGCTGATGGAGGAATGCGTCGACGGCGAGTACCAGGACTTCAAGAGCAAGAGCGGCGCTTACGTGCGCGAGCACTTCTTCGGCCGCTACGAGGAAACCAAGGCACTCGTCGCCGACCTGAGCGACGACGACATCTGGAAGCTCACCCGCGGCGGCCACGACCCGCAGAAGGTTTTTGCCGCCTACACCGCGGCAGTGAAGCACACCGGTCAGCCGACGCTGATCCTGCCCAAGACAGTGAAGGGCTACGGCATGGGCGAATCGGGCGAAGGCCAGATGATCTCGCACCAGGCCAAGAAGATGACGGCCGACGCGCTGCGCGGCTTCCGCGACCGATTCCAGATCCCGGTGTCGGACGATGACCTGGCGAAGGTGCCCTTCATCAAGTTGCCCGAGGACGGCCCGGAGATGAAGTACCTGCGCGAGCGGCGCGCCGCGCTAGGTGGCTACCTGCCGCAGCGGCGCCGCACCTCGGCGTCGCTCGCGATCCCGCCGCTGTCGAGCTTCCAGCGCCTGCTCGACAACTCCGGCGAGCGCGAGATCAGCACCACGATGGCCTTCGTGCAGATGCTGGGCACGCTGGTGCGCGACAAGAACATCGGCAAGCACGTCGTGCCGATCGTGCCGGACGAGTCGCGCACCTTCGGCATGGAAGGCATGTTCCGCCAGCTCGGCATCTACTCGTCGGTCGGCCAGCTCTACAAGCCCCAGGACGCCGACCAGCTGATGTACTACCGCGAGTCCAAGGACGGGCAGGTGCTGCAGGAGGGCATCAACGAGGGCGGCGCGATGTCGAGCTGGATCGTCGCCGCCACCTCGTACAGCACGAACAACGTGCCGATGATCCCGTTCTACATCTACTACTCGATGTTCGGCCTGCAGCGCGTCGGCGACCTGGCCTGGCTGGCCGGTGACATGCGCGCGCGCGGCTTCCTGCTCGGCGGGACCGCCGGGCGCACCACGCTCAACGGCGAGGGCCTGCAGCACGAGGACGGCCACAGCCACATCCTCGCCGGCACCATCCCAAACTGCGTCAGCTACGACCCGACCTTCGCCTACGAGGTCGTGACCATCATCCGCGACGGCATGCGTCGCATGTACGAGCAGCAGGAGGACGTGTACTACTACGTCACCCTGATGAACGAGAACTACCCGCATCCCGGTCTGGCCGATGCCGGCGAAGGCGCCGAGCAGGGCATCCTGAAGGGCCTGTACAAACTCAAGGCCGGCGGCAAGGCGAAGAAGGGCCTGCGGGTCCAGCTGATGGGCAGCGGCACGATCCTGCGCGAAGTGATTGCGGCGGCCGAGCTGCTGAAGGACGACTGGGGCGTCAGCGCCGACCTCTGGAGCGCCACCAGCTACAACGAGCTGCGCCGTGACGGCATGGCCGCTGAACGCTGGAACCTGCTGCATCCCACCGAGCCGCGGCGCAAGAGCTGGGTCGAGACCTGCCTGGAAGGCAACGAAGGGCCGGTCATCGCGTCGACCGACTACATGCGCAACTACGCCGACCAGGTGCGCGAATACGTGCAGGCCGCCGGCCGCCGCTACGTGGTGCTGGGCACCGACGGCTTCGGCCGCAGCGACTACCGCGTCAAGCTGCGCCGCTTCTTCGAGGTCGACCGCTTCTACGTGACCGTCGCCGCGCTCAAGGCGCTGGCCGATGAAGGCACGTTGAAGCCCGCGGTGGTGGCCGAAGCCATCGCCAAGTACGGCCTGGACACCGAGCGCGCCGCGCCGTGGACCGTCTGAAAAGGGGCGCAGCAACATGAGCATCGACATTCGTGTACCCGACATCGGCGACTTCAAGGACGTGCCGGTGATCGAGGTCTTCGTCAAGGTAGGCGACACGGTCAAGGCCGAGGATCCGCTGATCTCGCTCGAGTCCGACAAGGCGACGATGGACGTGCCGGCGCCGCAGGGCGGCGTCGTCAAGGCCATCTCGGTCAAGGTCGGCGACAAGGTCAGCGAAGGCAGCGTGATCATGCAGTTCGACGCCGCCGGCGCGGCGCCGGCCGAGGCCGCCAAGCCCAGCATCAGTGCGCCGCCTTCGCCCGTCAACGCACCGGCCGGCAAGGCCGAAGTGCGCGTGCCCGACATCGGCGACTTCAAGGACGTGCCGGTCATCGAGATCTACGTCAAGGTCGGCGACACGGTGAAGGCCGAAGATCCGCTGGTCTCGCTCGAGTCCGACAAGGCGACGATGGACGTTCCCGCCCCGCTCGGCGGCGTGGTGCAGGAGATCCGCGTCAAGATTGGCGACAAGGTCAGCGAAGGCAGTGTCATCCTGGCGCTATCCACCGGCAGCGCGCCAGCCTCGGCGCCGGCGGCTGCTGCGCCCTCAGTCGCGGCAACCGCACCGGCCGCCGCGGCCACTGCGGCATCCCCGGGCGGCGGCATCGACGAAGCCGCCTTCGCGCTCGCCTACGCCGGCCCGGCAGTGCGCAAGCTGGCGCGCGAGATGGGCGTCGACCTCGGCCGCGTCAAGGGCAGTGGCAACCACGGCCGCATCCTGCGCGAGGACGTGCAGGCCTTCGCCCAGAGCGGTGGCGCGGCGGCGGCGCCTGCCCCCAAGGCCGAGTCAGCGCCCGCGGGCGGTGGCGTGGGCGGCATCGACCTGCTGCCCTGGCCGAAGGTCGACTTCGCGAAGTTCGGCCCCATCGAGCGCAAGGAGCAGTCGCGCATCAAGAAGATCTCGGCGGCAAACCTGCACCGCAACTGGGTCGTCATCCCGCATGTGACGACGCACGACGAGGCCGACATCACCGAGCTCGAGCAGTTCCGCGTGCAGATGAACAAGGAGCTCGAGAAGTCGGGCGTCAAGGTCAGCATGCTGCCCTTCATGATGAAGGCGGCGGTCGCGACGCTGAAGAAGTTTCCCGAGTTCAACGCCTCGCTGGACGGCGACGCGCTGGTGCTGAAGAACTACTGGCACATCGGTTTTGCCGCCGACACACCGAACGGCCTGATGGTGCCGGTGATCCGCGACGTGGACAAGAAGACGATCCCAGAGATCACCAAGGAGATGGGTGAGCTCGCCAAGCTGGCACGCGACGGCAAGTTGAAACCCGACCAGATGTCGGGCGGCACCTTCACGATCAGCTCGCTCGGCGGCATCGGCGGCATCTACTTCACGCCGATCATCAACGCACCCGAGGTCGCGATCATGGGCGTGTGCAAGAGCTACTGGAAGCAGCATTCGAGCGACGGAAAGACCTCGGCCTGGCGGCTGACGCTGCCGCTGTCGCTGTCCTGGGACCACCGGGTCATCGATGGTGCCGCCGCCGCGCGCTTCAACGTGCACTTCGCCAACCTGCTCGCCGACATGCGGCGCATCATGTTCTGAAAGGCCGGCAGTCATGGCACAAGTAGAAGTCAAAGTCCCCGACATCGGCGACTTCAAGGATGTCGCGGTCATCGAGGTGATGGTCAAGGTCGGCGAGACGATCGCCGTCGACACCGGTCTGGTGATGGTCGAGTCGGACAAGGCGTCGATGGAGATCCCGTCCACGCATGCCGGCGTGGTCAAGGACATCTTGGTCAAGGTCAACGACAAGGTCAGCGAAGGCTCGGTGATCCTGCTGGTCGAGGCGGCGGCGGGAGCGGCGGCTGTCGCACCGGCCGCCGCGCCGGCTG
>CAMTUD010000021.1:0-21139 GCA_947084805.1 uncultured beta proteobacterium
ATGAACAGGATCGCATTCGGGTTATCGGTTAGCTGTTTGAGCACCGCTTTGAGCCGCTGCTCGAAATCGCCGCGATATTTGGTTCCCGCCAACAGGGAGCCCATATCAAGCGCGTAAACCTGGCAGCGGGCAAGAATTTCCGGCACGGCACCTTCGATGATCCGGCGTGCCAATCCCTCGGCAATGGCAGTCTTCCCCACACCGGCCTCGCCCACCAGCAGCGGATTGTTCTTGCGCCGGCGGCACAGCACCTGGATGACACGCTCGACCTCGTGCTCGCGGCCGATCAACGGGTCGATCTTGCCCTGCAGCGCCAGCACGTTGAGGTTCTGCGTGAACTGGTCCAGCGGCGAGCCCTTGGCGTCGCCGCCCTCTTCCTTCTCGGACTCGTTGCTGCTGGCCGGGCCTTCGTTGCCCTTGGCGGGCTCGGGCGGGTCGTTCTTCTTGATGCCGTGGGCGATGAAGTTCACCACGTCCAGGCGCGTCACGCCCTGCTGGTGCAGGTAGTAGACGGCGTGCGAGTCCTTCTCGCCGAAGATGGCCACCAGCACGTTGGCGCCGGTGACTTCCTTCTTGCCGCTGCCCGTGCTTTGCACATGCATGATGGCGCGCTGGATGACACGCTGGAAGCCCAGTGTGGGCTGCGTGTCGACTTCATCAGAGCCGCCGACGGTGGGCGTGTTCTCCTTGATGAAGGTCGACAGGCTCTTGCGCAGGTCTTCGATGTTGGCCGCGCAGGCGCGCAGCACCTCGGCGGCGCTGGGGTTGTCCAGCAGCGCCATCAGCAGGTGCTCGACGGTGATGAATTCGTGTCGCTGCTGGCGTGCCTCGACGAAGGCCATGTGCAGGCTGACTTCAAGTTCTTGGGCAATCATGCGGCCTCCATAATGCATTGCAGCGGGTGCCCCTCGCGGCGCGCCGCGGTGAGCACCAGTTCGACTTTCGTCGCGGCGACATCCTTGGTGTAGACACCGCAGATGCCGCGCCCTTCGTGGTGAATCTTCAGCATGATCAACGTGGCCGTGTCCGGATCACGCTGGAAGTACTGTTGCAGCATCATCACGACAAACTCCATCGGCGTGTAGTCGTCGTTGAGCATCACCACCTGGTACAGCTGCGGCGGCTTTGTGCGCGCCGCCTTGCGTTCGGCCACCACGGTACCCTGCCCACCGCCTCGGCGTGAGGGGGCGGGCGGCTTGGGTGGTGCCGGGGGCTGTTCGTCGGGCATGAACTCATTCTATCGAGTTGGTTCTCGGGCGTACGGCCAGCATCCTCGGCCCTGCCCCTGTGTCCCATATTGCAGCCAGACCCGGACTTCACAAGGCCGGAGCAGTGCGTGCTTTGCACCGTTGTGGTGGCGATCACCGTCGGTTGGCGAAGGCTTGTCCAGGCGCCGGCGTACTCAGCGCTTCGTCGAAGGCTTGACACTCAAACTTGCGCGGGTGGACAATTTTCGCCGTAGTGATGTTGAGGGGCACGCCATGGCGTACGGTACGGTCAAGTGGTTCAACGACGCCAAGGGATTCGGATTCATCGAACCCGAAGGCGGCGGGGCGGATGTCTTCGCCCATTTCTCTGCGGTCCAGATGGAAGGTTTCCGCACCCTGAAGCAGGGCGGGCGCGTCACCTACGAGCTGGTGCAGGGCCCCAAGGGCGACCTGGCGCAGAACATCCGGCCCGCAGACGGTGACGAAGTCGCCGCGACACCATCGGCCGAGGCCGCGGAAACGCACTGAGTCTCCCCGGCTGCCGCGCGCCCGACCGCGGGCGTGAGCCCGCAGACCGCGTTGTTCGGCACCGCCGGCAAGCAGGCCCGCCACAGGCGCACCCGGCGCTGCTGCGCTTGGTCTCGAGCGGCCGGCGGCGTTCGGCCGCGGCGCTGTCGGCGCACAGCTAGCATGCACGATGGACGCACCCATCGCATGGATCCTCGTCGGCGCAGCGACCGCCGGTTTTGTGCAGGGCCTTTCGGGTTTCGGCTTCGGGCTGGTGGCGATGAGCTTCTGGGCCTGGGTGCTCGATCCGCGGCTGGCCGCGGTGCTGGCCGTCTTCGGCGCGCTCACAGGCCAGTTGCTGGCGGCGTTCACGGTGCGGCGCGGCTTCGAGTGGAAACTCGTCTGGCCCTTCATCGCCGGTGGCCTGGCCGGGCTGCCGCTGGGCCTGGTGCTGCTGCCGCATCTTGACGTGCTGCGCTTTCGCGCCGGCGTCGGTGCACTGCTGACCGTCTGGTGCCCCTTGATGCTGTTCTCGACGCGGCTTCCGCAGCTGCGTTTCGGCGGGCGCTGGGCCGATGCCGCCGCCGGGGCCTGTGGCGGCTTCATGGGGCCGCTGGGCGGCTTCACGGGCGTGATACCGACGCTGTGGTGCACGCTGCGCGGCCTGGAGCGCGACGCCCAGCGCGCGGTGATCCAGAACTTCAACCTCGCGCTGCTGGCCACCACGATGGCCGCCTACCTGGCCAGCGGCACCGTCACGCGCCCGATGCTGCCGCTGATGGCCGCCGTGGCGCCGGCGCTGGTGCTGCCGGCCCTGGCAGGCATGAAGCTCTACGCCGGCATCAGCCCGCTGGCCTTTCGCAAGCTGGTACTGACGCTGCTGACGGCCTCGGGCGTGGCGATGCTGGCCAGCGTGCTGCCGCAGCTGCGCTGACGGGAGACGAGCGCCCCGAACGCCTTGATGCCCGAAGAGGTCTGCTCGGCGACCGATGCCGCAGACCGTCCGCCGGCCGCCGACGAGGACCGCTGCGCGGCGCTCGGCCCAGCCCGTGCCGCCAGCACCAAGCACCCGTCGTTCCTGCCCGTCAACACGGCCCTGGGCAAAACCAAGGCGTCGCTGTCCGGCTGCCACGCTAGCGGCATCAGGAGAAGTGCGCACATCGCCATCTCGGCCCCGTGCAGTAGCTCCTCAACCGGCGCTTCGCCTCGCGTGCGCCGTTCGCCCGGCTGAACTTCATTGCCGATCAGGCCCGGGCCTGCACGATGGCGTCGATGACGACCGCATCGGCGGCCGATGCAAGTCGTCGAGCTACCGTCTCGGCTCAGCGCTGGGCCAGCAGCAACTCACGCTGCTGGCGTTCGAGCAGTGCCGCAACAACCTGGCGCGCGCACGCATCCCGGGCGGAGCGGTCCGGAAAGGCGTCGCACGTCGACACCAACTGCACGAGCTCCGGTGTCGGTACCAGCCAGCGACTGGGCGAGGCCTGGTCGAAGGCCCTCAGCAGCAAGGCAAAACTGCCCAGGCTGGTGACGACGGCCGCCGACACCAGGGCTACGCGCGGCAGCGTGCCGGGCGGACTGAAAACGGGTTCGCGCATGGTTTCTCTCCTGGCAGCGCCTTTGACTCACCGGGGCACGGTAGGCAGGCGGCGGCTTGCCGGCATCGTCCGCAGTGGCGAAACGGCCCGACGCATCGTGCGTTCTGATGAAGCCCTCGGGCGCCACCGCCCTCGAACCCTTGGTGGGGCTTGGGCCCGTGCTGATTGCGGCATATGCTTCGCGTCGAGGTGAAACGGCCGCTCACGAGCCGACAGCACGAGGGAGCCTGCCGATGCGCTACGCCGCGCTAACGAGTCTGATGCTGCTGGCCGCCGTGACGACAGTTTCGGCGCAGCGGCCGCCGATGACCGGGCCAGCCGGTGGCGCGGCGCCGTCACCGTATGACCGCGATGCGCTCTACCCGACACCCGTGAAGCTCTACGGCCGTGTGAATGTCGGCGTGCGCAAACGCGACGCCACACCGCAACGCATCGACGCCGATCCTTGCGCCGCGTCGAGCGCAACCGGGTCGACCGGCTGGGCTGTCGATGGGGTCGAGCGCAGCCGCGTCGGCCTCCTGGGAACAGAGGTGCTCGACCGCGGACTGATGGCGCACCTTCAGCTCGAACAGTCGTTCGACCCCGACACCGGCGCACTGCGTGGCCCCTGCGGCCTGGCCTTCGACGCACGGGCCACCGTCGGGCTGAGCGACCGCAGCTGGGGCCGCATTGACCTCGGACGCACCGACCAGCCGGCGTGGCTGCTGTCGCAGCGCATCGACCCCTGGTCCGGCAGCGGCACCGCCTCGCCGGACTGGCGTACCTACGTGGCCCCCGAGCGCGGGGCCACCAGGTCGTCGGGCGCGGTCACCTACACCTCGCGCGACGAGTCGCCGTGGCGTGTCGCCTTGCAGGTCGGCCGCCCGCTGCTGTCGCAGCCGGATCGGCATGACAGCGGCGTCAGCCTGGCTTATGACCGCCTGCCCTGGCTGGTGGGCGCAGGCTACCAGCGCTGGCCCGGCGCATCGTGGGCGCAGCCGATGGTGGTGGCCCACGACAGCGGCACCCGGCGCCTGGCTGCCGCGTTCACGACAGGCCGCTTCCAGGGCACCGATTACCGCAACCTGTTCATTGGCTGGAGCGCGCCAGAGATGGCCAAGGGCGACCCCGCGCGCCTGGAGTGGCGCGCCGGTGTCAACCTGCACCACGTCGACGGCGGCCGTGTCGGTGATTGGCAGTCACACACCAAGTTCGGGCTGGGTGGGCGCTACCGGCTCTCGCACCACGCCTGGTTCGCATGGGGTGGCGCCTGGGTCAAGCCGCGCGCCGGTTCCGGGCACGCGGCAGCCGATGTCAGCCTGACCTACGCCTTCGAACGCAACTTGCGGGTGCCGCAGTGGCCGCGTTGAAGACCGGGGGTCAGAGCCGCTATGTGCGCGAACGCACATCCGCCACAATGCTTACAGCGCAGTACAGAAGCACACAGTCGATGACAGTCGAACCGGTCCAGGGAGAGCAGCGTCCGCGCCTCGTGTGGTGCTGGCGCGCCACGGTGCTGGTCGACGTCTTCGAGTCCGTTCGCCTCAACCGGCAGCTTGGCGAAGACTTCGCCAGCCGCTGGGTGCAGTTCCTGGACGAAGTACGCCGCGAAGTGCTGCCGGCGCGCGGTGGGCGCTGGGTCAAGAGCACCGGCGACGGGTTCCTGCTCGACTTCGAATACGCGCCCAGCGCGGCTGCGGCGGCCTTCGACCTGCAGCGCCGCATCCACCGCTACAACCACGACCGAGCCCCCGGCAGCTGGATCGTGCTGCGCGTCGGCATCCACGCCGGCGACGTGGTGGTGGCCGACATCGACAACTTCGGCCCCGTGGTCGACCTGACGCAGCGCCTCACGACCCTGGCACAGCCCGGCGAGATCGTCGTTTCGGAAGAGGTGCGGTCGCGGCTGGTGGCCGACATCGACGGCGACCTGGAAGACCTGGGTGACTGCTACGTCAAGCATGTCGACCACGCGGTGCGTGCGTACCGCCTGGGCCCGCCGGTCAGCCGCGCCGGCCTGGCCGGCCTCGACGAACGCCGCAACGCCGCGCTGAGACCGACCATCGCCGTGCTGCCCTTCCAGTGTCGGCTGGGCTTCGACCCGGAAGACAACCTGGGCGTGGCGCTGGCCGAGGAGGTGATCGTCCAGTTCTCGCGCAGCGCCGCGCTCGATGTCATCTCCGGCTTGTCCACGCGCCAACTGCACCGCCGCGAGTTGTCGCCTGGCGACGCCGGCCTGCGCCTGGACGCCGACCTGTTGCTGACGGGCGGCTACCGCGTCTTGCCGGACAAGGTGGTGCTGACGGTGCAGTTGCAGGACGTGCGCCGCGGCAGCCTGCTGGCGGCAGAACAGTACGAGACCACGGTGCAGGCCGCCTTCGACCCGGACGAGCCCCTGGCGCACCGCATCGTGGTCGACGCCGGCAAGGCCATCTTCAAGCACGTGCTGGCGCTGACCGCCAGCGCGCCGCTGCTGGCGGTGGAGAACTACGCCCTGCTCTTCAGCGCCATCAGCATGATGCACCGCGCCACCGCTCGCGAGTTCAGCCGCGCACGCGAGATGCTGCAACACCTGGCAGGCCGGCAAGGGCGTTACGGCATTGCCGAGGCGTGGCTGGCGAAGTGGCACGTGCTGCGCGTGGTGCAGGGCTGGTCACCCGACCCCGCCGGCGAACAGCGCGAGGCGCTGGACCACGTGAACCGCTCCCTCGACCTGAATCCGAACAACGCGCTGGCCCTGTCCATCGGCGGACTCGTGCATGGCTACCTGCTCAAGGACATGGGTACCGCCGGCCGCATGTACGAATCGGCGCTGGACGACAACCCCTGCGAGCCGCTGGCCTGGCTGTTCAGTGCCACGCGACACGCCTACATGGGCGAAGGCAGCGCGGCCGAGGAGGCCGGCGACATGGCGCTGCGGCTGTCGCCGATCGACCCCTTGCGCTACTTCTTCGAGTCGCTGGCCGCCACGGCGGTGGCCGGCAACGGCAATTGGGCGCGTGCGTCGGAACTGGCACGACGCTCGATCAAGAGCAACCGCACGCATTCGTCCACCTGGCGCACGCTGGTGTATGCGCTGGTGATGGAGGGACGGGTGGACGAGGCCCGGCAGGCGGCAGTGGAACTGCTGCGCATCGAGCCGGGGCTGCGCGTGAGCCATTGGCTCAAGGAACGGTTTCCGGGCAGAGACGGCCCGATGGGCGAACCGTGGGCGCAGGCCTTGCGGACGGCCGGCGTTCCGGATTGAAGGCGCGCGTGCAAACCTGCGCGGGCTTGCGGGGCGGACAAAGGGCAAGCGGCGATGGCACGACGCGAGACTGAGCGGGACTTTCGAAACACACTGCTGGAGGGCAGAACATGAGCGGATGGGGACCGATGGCGGCGGCAGCGGGCAGCGCCGGGAGTGCGGGCAGTGCGGGCAGTGCGGGGTCGGCGGGCAGCGCCGGGAGTGCGGGCTCAGCGGCGCCGATCGTGGGACTGGATGGAGGCGTCGGCTTCCCGGGGTATTCGGGCCTGTGGCCGAACCCGATGCTGGCCCAAAGCCTGGTGTTGACTCGCGATCTGCTGCTCGCTGGCGAGGCACACGTCGCGGTGGATACGCCCAACACGGACTTGATTCCGTTTTACAGGACGGCGACCCCCAACTGGCTTCCGGGTCCAAATCCGTCTCGCGACATTCCGGCGCTGCAACCGAACGTGCGGGCGGCCTTGGCAGAAATGGAGTTGTTGAGCGGCTTGACCGTCATGAGCCTGGCGAGCCGAACGGCCACGCTGAGACACAGTTCGGCCGGGGACCTGATCACGCTCGAAGCACCTGGATTCGAAGTCTTCTACCAGCAACTCAGGAAGGTGCAGAGTTACGCCGACCTGCGCGCTGAGCGCACGCCAGAGATCCTGTCGCAGGTCGTGCCTCAGTCAGCTGCGTGGTCTGCGGTTGCTGGCCTGGCGCCTGAGCGCCACAGGTACACGCTGGAATTGCTGGGAATCGGTTTGCGCTTCGCCATGCTGATGGTGATGAAGTTCAAGTACCTGCTGGCCTGCCCGCGACCGGTGGAGTATTCGAGTACGGTGCAACCGATGATCCTGACGCCCGGATACACGGCCTACCCCAGCGGACACGCCACCGAGGCCTACTTCGCCGCCGAGTTTCTGCCTACGCTGCGCAAGAACAGTACGGGCGGCGCTGCTTCGCTGCACGGCCAGCTTTCGCGATTGGCGTACCGCATCGCCGAGAACCGTGTGGTGGCCGGATTGCACTTTCCGATCGATAGCATGGCGGGTCAACTGCTGGGCACGGTCCTGGCCAAGTACTTCGTTTCTGCTTGCGGCTCCGGCGCCGGGGCGATTACCGGTACCCGATTCCCCAAGGACTCAAGCCCCGATACGGTTACGGCGTTGCGCTCGGCCGAGCCCAGATTGGATGCCGCGCCAAATGTCGACGCGCTGTTGATGAAGGGTGCACAGGCAGCGGCGACGATCGACAGCAAGGACTCTCCCACCTTGACGACGCTTTGGAAACTGGCCGAGAAAGAGATGGCGGGTAACTACGCTTAACTGACGACAACGCTCGACGAGAACCTCATGTCCGAGTGGAAGCGAATCGGGCTGTCGAAGGAAGCAGCCTCATCGCAGGTCGATTGGAGCGATCCTGGAAACCTCAGAGGCTGTGACCCTTACCTGGTCTGGAATGACCACACGGGCACAGACCCGTCGGCGGCGCCAACTTCAGGCGACAACGACAGGGATGCACTGGGCAGCCTCGACTTGGTGACCGTGGTGATCGAGCACGCCGTGCATCAGGGGCAACTCGTCCCACCGGCGCAGGCGCTGCACCTTCATGCCACGCATTGGCATGACAGTGATCCGGCACGTATCGGTCGCGTTCGGAGCTATGTGCTCCTGCGCGAGAACCTGAAGGATCTGGTCAAGGAGGTCCGTGAAGGGCGAATCTCAAGATTCGAATTGAGCTACTCGAGAACGAGGGATGTCTTTGGCTGGCTGATCAATTTCATCAAGATCGACCTCTCCGCGCTCAAGAGCTTCCTCGGCACGCGAGGGCTTCTCCGACCGTTCGAAGCGTACTTCCCTCAGTTTGTGCTCCCCGGGCTGCGCCTTCCAGACCTTCCTGGGCTCAGAACCCTGCAATTGCCGCTCGGCGAACTGTCGCAGAAGCAAGCTCCAAGCCGGCGGATCACGACGAGTAACTCACGACCTGTTGATGCCCACTCGCCAATGGTCGCGATCATCGATGATCTGTGCCCGTTTGCGTCCCCGAGGCTCAGGCTCGCTGACGGTGCTTCCGCCGTGCGCTACCTTTGGGACCAGGGACTCGATGAGACGACTTTGGCGCAACGGATCGCCGCTGGCGCCGATTTGGCTGATCACTTTCGTGTTCCCGAGCCGCAAGCATCGACAGCCGCTGGCGACGGGCCGATATTCGACCTGGGATTCGAACTCGTGACGCGGCCAGATCGATCAGGCGCTGGTCTACCTTCCACAGCTGACCTGTCGGAGCCGGATGTCTATAGGCGGGTCGGCTATGTGACGACCCTGCGCAATTGGGCGCATGGAACGGTCGTGACGCACCTGATCGCCGGTGTGGCGGCGGGCGGCTCATCGCCTCCGGAAATGATCTGGGTGCAGTTGCCTGATGGCACGGTAAACGACACTTCAGGCGGCTCGCTTTCCGCTCACGCGCTTGATGGCATCCACTACGCACTGGAACGTTCGGCAGGGCGCAATGTGGTGGTCAACCTCAGTTACGGGACCCACGCGGGCCCGCATGACGGCACGTCGATTTTCGAGACCGGTCTGCTCGACATGCTGAACAGATACCCGAACCTGCATGTCGTCCTTCCGGCGGGCAACAGCCACCTGCTTCGCACGCACAGCAGCGTTTTTCTCCGTCGCCAGTCGGTCGAAACCTTGCTCTGGAAGGTCATGCCAGACGATCCGACCGACAGCTATCTGGAGCTCTGGATTCCGTCAGCAACGGGCATTCAGGTGAACGTTCGTCCGCCGGTGGGCGAGCAAGTCACCATCGAGGCCGGATCGGCCTGCGTCTGGAGTGCCAGTGACGGTACGGTACGCGCCGCCGTGATCTTCCCGGAGGCCGTGGCCCAGGGACGCAACGGGACCATGTGTCTGGTGGCGCTGAGCCCCACCCGCCGAGCCGCCAAGTCGACCTCTAAGCGAAACGGAGCAGATCGCAAGCCGCTGGAAGCGCCTCACGGCGTTTGGAAAGTCACGCTTAGTAATGCAACGAACGAACAAGTGACCGTGGATGCCTGGATCCAGCGCGACGACACTGCGCCCGGTCGAGGGCCTCGCAGCCGCGGCCAACTCGGCCGCCAGTCCTATTTCCTCGAAGGTGCCTCGAACACTGTCGATCCGCGCACCACCCTGAACGGCATTGCAACGCTGGAACCGCATCCACGCTTGCGGGTCGTTGGCGCGATGCGTGCCAGCGACTTCGGTGTGTCACTGTACTCGTCGTCAGGCCCCAATCGCGGAACGACATTCCGCACGACCGGACCCGATGTCGTGGCCGTTGGTGATCACAGCATGAACCTGCCCGGCCTTCTCGGTGGTGGAACGCTGGGGCCAAGCCGAAGGCGCGTTGGCGGCACCAGCATTGCAGCGGCCGTCGTGTCGGGCATGTGGTATCGACACTTGGCGTTAGGCGGAAGCGCGGAGAGCTTCTACTTCTTCCCTGTTCAAGCCGAATACCGGCAGCCGGAGACCTCGCCCGAAGGTCCGGAACGGGCGCCCGAGTGGCTGCGCGGCACCTGGGAGCGCATCGAGTTGACCGAGAGCCAGGCAGCAGTGCAGGTCTACGGCGCGAGCGCATACGGCTTGCCGCCGCATTACTTTGGGAACCCCTGACCGATTCCCAACTTGCCTCTGGCGGTTCTGACGTTGACCGGCCGACGCGGTCCGATCTAGAACCTGGCCGGCAGCGGCCTCACCCACCGCACCCTGTGCGCCGAGCAGGCCACCTGCCCCCCCCTCTCCAGTTCCTTCATGACCTTGCTCACCATGGCGCGTGTGCAGCCCAGCAGGCTGGCCATCTCCTGGTGCGTGATGGGCCCCACGGCACGGCTGCCATCGGGCTGCAGCACCGCGCGGTCGTTGAGCAGCCACGCCACGCGCCCGTAGACGTCGTTCAGCGACACCGCGCGCAGGCTCAGCGTGGCGGCGCGGGTACGGCGGATCACCTTGGCCAGCAGTTCGAAGGCGAATTCGGGGCGCTCCGCGATGTGCTGCAGCAGCGTGGCGTGCGTGATCGTCACCACCCAGCTCGGCGCCAGCGTCTCGACGTCGGCCGAGCGCGGGCCGCCGTCGAGGCTGAGCTCACCCAGGTACTCACCCGGCAGGTATTCGCCGTAGGTCACCTCACGGTCGCCATCGGCACTGCGCGAGAACGCCCTCAACCGGCCGCTCAGGATGATGTACAGCGTGCTGCCCGCCTCGCCTTCCTCGATCAGCAGCCGTCCCTTCGCGACGAGCCGGGGCGAGCCCCGCGCGGCGAGGGCGCGCAGGGCGTCGCTCATCGGCACGGTGTCCAGCGCGGGGGGTGCTGCAGTCGTCGAACGGCGCGGGCGGGTCATGCGGTGCGGGTGCTGGCAAGCCGGCGTGGCTCGCTTGCCCGCATGCTAACGGCGCGAGCGTCGTGCGCGGCAGCGGCCGGCAAGCCGCTCAGGCCACGCGCCGCATCACGCAGGGCAGCGGTGGCAGCCGGGCGACGCGGTGCACGATGCCGCCGATGTCGCGGCTTCCGGTCTTGACGCGGATGCTGGTGATCTGTGTACGCACGGTGGTCAACTTGACGCCGAGCGAGTGCGCAATGTCCTGCGGTCGTGAACCCGCGCACAGGCGCTTGAGCACACGCGTCTCGGCCGACGTCAGCTCGTGCTGGCGCGCAAAGGCGTCGGTACTGAGGTCCTCGCAGACGACGCGCTTGCCGAAGATGATCAACGCCGCCGGCGCCTCACCCGGTTCGACCAGCGGCACCACGGCCACATTGACGCCCTCGCCGTTGGCGCGGCCGAGCATCAGCATCGACTGCATGCCACGACGCACGGCACTGGACAGCGCCTGGCGCAGCGCGCCGACGTCTCGCGGGCAACGCGCCCGCAGGTCTCTGCCCAGCAGTTGCAGCGGGTGCTCGGCGTCGAGCTCGGCGCGGGCCACCTGGTTGACGAAGACGACATAGGTCTCGTCCACCACCACCAGCATGCCGTAGTCGACCACGTCCAGCATGCGCGCCATGGCGCGCGCACTGATCGCGCTCGCGGCGACAGTTGCCGGACGCACATCACCGAACATCGGCTGCACCTGCACGGTCGGGGCATTCATCAGGTCATACATCGCTCATCCTCCTGTGATTGCCGGCGATGCGATTCACCGTCAGCATGGCAGGAAGCGTAGGAGTGCGGTGCGGCAGCAGGCGGTGAATCGGAACGCGCTGCTCGGTATGAAATTCACCGGAATTCGGCATCCGAAGTCTGCATGCGCATGCACGTCGCGGCACCTGCGCGCCTGAGCGTCGCTGATCCGCGTGTGGCAAGGGGTGTAGCGAGTCGATCTCACGGTGCCTCTCGGTTCGTCTTTGGGCTCCCGTCGGGTGATGGAATTTGGAGGGTTTCCCCCCGCGTTTCCCGTCAATTTCCCGTCCAAAGTGGCGGGGTTTCGTGGTTGGCCGTGAGACGAGCTGAAAAGCAAAAGCCCCTGACTTCTTCGACAAAATCAGGGGCTTGCGGGGCGTCAAGTGACGCCGTGGAGCGAGATCACATGTGGTCGATCATCACCTGCCCGAAGCCCGAGCAGCTGACCTGCGTGGCGCCGTCCATCAGGCGCGCGAAGTCGTAGGTGACCTTCTTGCTCAGGATGGACTTCTCCATGCTGCTGATGACGAGGTCGGCCGCCTCGGTCCAGCCCATGTGGCGCAGCATCATCTCGGCCGACAGGATCTCGGAACCCGGGTTCACGTAGTCCTTGCCGGCGTACTTGGGTGCGGTGCCGTGGGTGGCTTCGAACATGGCCACGCTGTCGCTCAGGTTCGCGCCCGGGGCGATGCCGATGCCGCCCACCTGCGCCGCCAGCGCGTCGGAGACGTAGTCCCCGTTCAGGTTCAGCGTCGCGATCACCGAGTACTCGGCCGGGCGCAGCAGGATCTGCTGCAGGAAGGCGTCGGCAATGACGTCCTTGATGATGATGTCCTTGCCCGTCCTCGGGTTCTTGAACTTGCACCACGGGCCGCCGTCGATCAGCTGCGCGCCGAACTCGGTCTGCGCCAGGCCGTAGGCCCAGTCGCGGAAGCCGCCTTCGGTGAACTTCATGATGTTGCCCTTGTGCACGATGGTCACGCTGGGCTTGTCGTTGTCGATGGCGTACTGGATGGCCTTGCGCACCAGGCGCTCGGTGCCTTCGCGGCTGACCGGCTTGATGCCGATGCCCGAGGTGTCCGGGAAGCGGATCTTCTTCACGCCCAGTTCGTCCTGCAGGAACTTGATGAGCTTCTTGGCCTTGTCGCTCTCGGCTTCGAACTCGATGCCGGCGTAGATGTCTTCCGAGTTCTCGCGGAAGATCACCATGTGGGTCTTCTCGGGTTCCTTCACCGGGCTGGGCACACCCTTGAAGTACTGGATCGGGCGCAGGCAGACGTAGAGGTCGAGTTGCTGGCGCAGCGCCACGTTCAGGCTGCGGATGCCGCCGCCCACGGGCGTGGTCAGCGGGCCCTTGATCGACACCACGTAGTCACGCACGGCGTGCAGGGTTTCCTCGGGCAACCAGACGTCGGGGCCGTAGATCTTGGTGCTCTTCTCGCCGGCGTAGACCTCCATCCAGTGGATCTTGCGCTTGCCGCCGTAGCTCTTGGCCACTGCGGCGTCCACCACCTTCAGCATCACCGGGGTGATGTCGAGGCCCGTGCCGTCACCCTCGATGAAGGGGATGATGGGATGGTCGGGCACGTTGAGCGAGAAGTCCGCGTTGACGGTGATCTTCTGCCCGTCTGCGGGCACCTTGATGTGCTGATACATGAGTCGAGTCTCCAGAGGTCCTGCGCCACGAGGGCGGGAAAAGCTTCGTTCTTCGAGCCGGAAATTCTATGTCACGGCCCCTGTCAACCGACTGACGGCCAGCCGCGTTTGCGGCTTGGCTCCCGATGGACGGGGGCGACAACCCACCACTGAAAGGTAGATTCCAATGAACAAGCTCCTGGCCGCCCTGATCGCCGCCGCCTTCGTCACCGGCGCTTTCGCCCAAGCGGCTGCCCCGGCGAAGAAGGAAGAAGCCGCGAAGCCGGCCGCCGCCGCTTCCGCCGCCAAGAAGGCTGAGAAGCCCGCCGCCGCTGCCCCGGCGAAGAAGGAAGAAGCCAAGAAGTAAGCTCTGGCTTGCTGACTTGCGCGTGCCACCCCGGCACGCGGCTCCAACGCCCGGCCCGTGCCGGGCGTTTCTGTTTCTGGCCGCGGGTTCAGGCCAGGCCGCAGAAGGCGGCCACCTCGTGCCACACGCCGTGCAGCAGCGCCCAGCCGGAAAAGGCCACGAGCATCGCGCCGGCCGCGCGCACGGCCAGACGCTCACGGGCCGGCGCCTGGGCGCCGCCCAGCATGCGCCGGGCGAGCCAGGGGCCGACCAGCAAGCCCGGTGCCGAGGCCAGCGCAAAGCCGGCCATGGCGAGCGCGCCGGTGGCCGCACTGCTGCCCATGGCCGCCACCAGCAGCGCCGACTGCAGCAGGCCACAGGGCCAGGCCACCCACAGGCTGCCGGCGACGGCCGCACGCGCCGGGCCTTTCACCGTCTGCCAGCCGGGGGCTCCCGGCACCGCGGACGAATGGGGCACAGGGGGCGCAGGGGGCGTGCGCCCAAACGCCGCCATCCAGGCCGGCTGGCGCCCCTTCACAAGCAGCCACAGGCCCAGCGACAGCGCCGCAGCTTGCAGCATCACCCACAACGGCCGCAGCGCCGGGCTTAGTTCCGACCAGCCCGCCAGGGTGGCCACGCTGGCCGCAGCCAGGCCGCCCACCGCCGCATAGCCGGCCAGGCGGCCGAGGTGGAACCCGAGGTTGGCGCGCCAGCCACCCTGCCCGACCGCGGCCGCGCAAGGCGCGGCGCACATCGCGGTGCAGTGCGGCGCGCCGGCCAGCCCCAGCAGCGTGGCGCTGACGATGAGGGGGATCTCCACCCTCAGATGATGCGCGAGAATCGCTCCCTGACGCGGTCGGCCCGCAGATTGCGGTCGAAGACCATGGCCACGGCGCGCACGAAGAACCAGCCCATCGCGGTGACCTGGATGTCCTGCGCGGTGACCTCGACCAGCCCCATCTTCTCGAGCTGCTTGAGTTCCTCGAACTCGTGCGCGAAGACCTCGTGCACCTTCACCAGGTGGGCCAGCTCGATGGACTCGAACTCGACACGGCCCTGGCACATCAGCGCCATGATGACGGCGCGACGCAGCAGGTCGTCGCGCGTCAGCGCCAGGCCGCGCACGATGGGGAAGTTGCCCTGCTCCAGCGCGTCGTGGTACTCGGGCAGGGTCTTGGCGTTCTGGCTGTAGGTGGCGCCGACGCGGCCGATGGCCGACACGCCCAGGCTGATGAGGTCGCAGTCGGGCTGCGTGGTGTAGCCCTGGAAGTTGCGGTGCAGCCGGCCCTGGCGCTTGGCGATGGCCAGCGCGTCGGTGGGCAGCGCGAAGTGGTCCATGCCGATGTAGACGTAGCCGTTGGCGATGAAACCGGCGATGCCCGCGCGCAGCATGCGGATGCGCTGCTCGGCGGTGGGCAGCGCGTGGTCGTCGATGCGGCGCTGCGGCTTGAAGCGTTGCGGCAGGTGCGCGTAGGCGTAGAGCGCGATGCGCGTCGGGCGCAGTTCGGCCACCTGCGCGATGGTGCGCTTGAACGACTCGGGCGTCTGCTTGGGCAGGCCGTAGATGAGGTCGGCGTTGATCGACTCGAAGCGCAGCGCCCGCGCCTCGGCCACCAGGTCACGCACGCTCTCGAAGGGCTGGATGCGGTGCACCGCCACCTGCACGTCGGGGTCGAAATCCTGGATGCCGAAGCTTATGCGGTTGAAGCCCATTTCGCGCAGGTTGCGCAGCCGCTGCGGGTCGGCGGTGCGCGGGTCGACCTCGATCGACACCTCGGCGTCGGGCAGCAGCTTGAAGGCGCCGCGCAGCATGGCCATCAGCGCCGCCAGTTCGGCGTCGTCCAGGAAGGTGGGCGAGCCGCCGCCCAGGTGCAGCTGCGACACCGGCTGCGCGCGGCCGAGCTCGGCGACGTGCAGGTCGATCTCACGTTGCAGGTCGAGCAGGTACTCGGCGCCGCGGCTCTTGTGCTTGGTGATGATCTTGTTGCAGGCGCAGTAGTAACAGAGCTGCTCGCAGAACGGGATGTGGATGTACAGCGACAAGGGCCCGCTGCCGCCCACGGTGGCGCCCTGCGCACGCTGGCGCAGCGCCTGGCGGTATTCGTTGGGCCCGAAAGCCTCGACGAAGCGGTCGGCCGTGGGGTAGGAGGTGTAGCGAGGCCCCGGCACATCGAGGCGGCGCAGGAGCGCATCCGTGAGCAGGGCTTCGACATCGGGGCTAACGGAGGTGTTCATGGGTGTACCGCAGAGTTCGTGCCCGGACTGTGCCAAAGCCCGGCCGGCCCGTCTTGATCCTGCTCAAGCCCCGGGGCCCGCCCGGGGTGCCGTGGCGCAGCGGACCGGGCTTGCGCGACAATGCAGGCCTTCCCGGCCTCCTCGTCGACATGCAGCCTACACCCCCACCTGTCCGACCGGACCCGTTCAAGGTCGCCTGCTCCAGCTGCAATCTGCGTGAGCTGTGCCTGCCCGTGGGCATGTCCGACGACCAGATGCAGCGCCTGGACGCCATCGTGGCGACGCGACGCACGGTGCCGCGCAGCGAGCCGCTGTTCCGCTCGGGCGACGCCTTCACGTCGCTCTACGCCGTGCGCACCGGCTTCTTCAAGACCTGTTTGTCGTCGGAAGACGGCCGCGACCAGGTCACGGGCTTCCAGATGGCCGGTGAACTGCTGGGCCTGGACGGCATCGGCACCGACCGCCACACCTGCGACGCGATCGCACTGGAAGACTCGTCGGTCTGCGTCATCCCCTACCACCAGCTCGAAGACCTGTCGCGCGAACTGTCCGATCTGCAGCGCCACTTCCACAAGATCATGAGCCGCGAGATCGTGCGCGACCACGGCGTGATGCTGCTGCTGGGCAGCATGCGCGCCGAGGAACGCCTGGCCGCCTTCATGCTGAACCTGACGCAGCGGCTGCGCACCCGCGGTTTTTCGGCCAGTTCACTCGTGCTGCGCATGACGCGCGAGGAAATCGGCAGTTATCTGGGCCTGAAGCTCGAAACCGTGAGCCGGGCCTTCAGCAAGTTCCAGGAAGACGGCGTGCTGGAAGTCAAGCAGCGGCAGATCCGCGTGCTGGACGCCGACGCGCTGCAGGCGCTGGTCAACGGCACGAACTGCTGACGGGCCGCCTGGCAGGCGCGGCTGCCCCACGCGGGCTCAGCCGTCGCGCCAGACACGGCTGTTGACGTCGTCGGCCGCGCGCTGCAACAGCAAGGTCAGCGCGCAGGCCGCGGCCGTGGCCACCCAGAACAGGAAAAAGGCGATGGAATAGACGGCGGTGGCCGACATGTCCAGCGCGGTGCCACTCAGCGTCTGAAGCGTCGACGGGTCGACGAAGGCGAAGACCGCAATCTCCAGCACGCCAGCCACCAGGAAGGCCGGCCAGGCCACGGCGGCAACGCGTCGGGTCAGGCGCTTCATCGCCGCGGGCTCAGGGTCTGGGGCTGGCCGCGTGGTTGCGGGCCTGCACCGCCGGCTGGTCGGCGGGCTTGCTGCTGGCGGGCGCGACGATCACCGGGTCGGGGTACGCAATGGCGATACCCAGCGTGGTGAAACCCGCAATCACCACGGTCAGCGGCCCGCCGATGACCATCCAGACGAAAGGCACACGCCACCAGGGCGTCGCGGGCGGGGTGCCGGTGTCGGCTTCGGCTTGTTGCGGGGACATGGCCATGGCTCCTGAACGGGTGCAGCTCAGCGCGGCACCATGAAAGTCGATCTTTCGACCACGGCCCGCAGCGTGTCTTCGGGCTCGCCCGGGACGCGTTCGACCGTGAACTGGATGCTGTGGGTGCCGGCACCGGCCTGCGCCGCGGCCTCGGGCGGCACGCGCACCGCCACGGCCACCCAGCGCGCCTGCGCGGGGTCGACGGTGATCTCGCCCTTGAGGTCGGTGGCCAGTTGCGGCAGCCCGGTGGTGGCGATACGGTAGCGCTGCACACGCTCGGTGGCGTTCATGATCTGCAGGCCGTAGACGTTCTCGACCCAGCCGTCCTCGACCACGCGGGCCATCACGCCGCGGTCGCGCACGATGTCGACCTTGAAGGGCGAGCGCAGCCACAGGCTGGTGGCCAGCGCAGCGAGGATGAACACCAGCACCGTGGTGTAGACGAGGATGCGCGGGCGTAGGATGCGGCGCAGCATGCCGCTGTGCCCCAGGTGCTGCTGCATGCCCGCCTGCGTGTCGTAGCGGATCAGGCCGCGCGGGTAATTCATCTTGTCCATGACGCCGTTGCAGACGTCGATGCAGGCCGCGCAACCTATGCACTCGTACTGCAGGCCATTGCGGATGTCGATGCCCGTGGGGCAGACCTGGACACACAGGTTGCAGTCGATGCAGCTGCCCAGGCCGGACGACCCCAGCGCGGCCTTGCGGCTGCGTGTGCCGCGCGGCTCGCCACGCTCGGCGTCGTAGCTGATGATCAGCGTGTCCTTGTCGAACATCACGCTCTGGAAGCGCGCGTAGGGGCACATGTACTTGCACACCTGCTCACGCATCCAGCCCGCGTTGCCGTAGGTGGCGAAGCCGTAGAACAGCACCCAGAAGGTCTCCCAGGGACCGAGGCCGAAGCCGAAGGCAGCCGGCACCAGTTCCCGGATGGGCGTGAAGTAGCCGACGAAGGTCAGGCCGGTCCACAGCCCGATCGCGACCCAGACCAGGTGCTTGCCGCCCTTGCGCGCCACCTTGCTGGCGTTCCACGGGCCGGCATCCAGCTTGATGCGCTTGTTGCGATCGCCTTCGAGGTGGCGTTCCACCCACATGAAGATCTCGGTGTAGACCGTCTGCGGGCAGGCGTAGCCGCACCACAGGCGCCCGGCCACGGCAGTGAACAGGAACAGCGAGTACGCCGAGACGATGAGCAGCCCCGTCAGGTAGATGAAGTCCTGCGGGTAGAGCACCAGACCGAGGATGTAGAAGCGCCGCGAGCCGAGGTCGAAGAGCACGGCCTGGCGGCTGCCCCAGTCGAGCCAGGGCAGGCCGTAGAACACCAGCTGGGTGATCCACACCAGCGCCCAGCGCCAGCCGGCGAACCAGCCGGAAACGGCGCGCGCGTAGATCTTCTTCTGCGACTGGTACAGCGACACCACCGCCGCGCGGGCGTCGTCGTCCTCGACCTTGCGGGCGTCAACCTGGGTGGCGGTGTCACTCAAGCCGGTGCTTGCCTTCTCACTTGGCGGCGACGCGCGTCGCCTTCGACAGGTTCAGCACGTAGGCGCCGAGCACGTGGACCTGTTCCGGCGTCAGCAGCCGGCCCTGCGCCGGCATCACGTTCTGCTTGCCGTTGGTCACCATGTTGACGATGGCCTGCTCGCCCCAGCCGTGCAGCCAGATCTTGTCGGTCAGGTTGGGCGCACCCAGGGCCGGGTTGCCCTTGCCCTCGGCACCATGGCAGGCGGCGCAGACGCCGAACTTGGCCTTGCCGAGTTCCGCGGCCACGCTGTTGTGCGCACTGCCCGACAGGCTCAGCACGTAGTTGGAGACGTTCTTCACGTCTTCGGCCGAGCCCACGGCGGCGGCCATCGGCGGCATCATGCCGGTGCGGCCGTTGCTGATCACGCCCTTGACGTAGTCGTGCGTGTCACCGCCCAGCCAGTCGTTGTCGGCCAGGTTCGGAAAGCCCTTGCTGCCGCGGCCGTCGGAGCCATGGCACTGCGCGCAGTTGTTGAGGAACAGGCGCTGGCCGATGCCCATCGCGGCACCGTCGGCGCCCAACTGTTCGGCCGTCATCGCAACGTACTTGGCGTACACGGGTGCCATCGCCTGGCGCGCCTTGGTCTGCTCGGCCTCGTACTGGCCGACGCTGGTCCACTTCAACGTTCCCTGGTTGGTGCCCAGGCCAGGGTAGAACGCAAGGTAGACGGCGGCGAAGACCACCGTCATCACGAACAGGTACATCCACCAGCGCGGCAGCGGGTTGTTGAGCTCGCGCAGGTCGACGTCCCAGATGTGCCCGGTGGTGTTGTCGTTGGCCATCACCTTGCGGCGGCTGGCGATGATGAGCAGGCCCAGGCAGGCCACCAGGCTGAGCACCGTGACCACGCCCACGAACCAGGCCCAGCCGCTGTTGACAAAATCACTCACGGCTTCTCTCCTCGGAGTTCGACGGCATCGTGCGCGTCGGCGAAGGGCAGCATCGCCGCCTCGTCGTATTCGGACTTGCGCTTGCGGCTCCAGGTGTAGCCCACCAGCGCGAGGAATAGCAGGAACAGCGCGACCGTGACGGCCGAGCGGATGTCATTGACGTCCATCTGTACGCCTCCTCACTTGCGCGCGGTGCCGAGCACCTGCAGGTAGGCCACCAGGGCGTCCATTTCGGTACGGCCCTTGACTTCCTCGGCCGCCTTGGCGATCTCGTCGTCGGTGTAGGGCACACCGACCATGCGCAGCGCCTTCATGCGCGGGGCCATGCCCTCGGGGCTCACGGTGGCCTTCAGCAGCCAGGGGTAGGCCGGCATGTTGGACTCGGGCACCAGGTCACGCGGGTTGTTCAGGTGCACGACGTGCCACTCGTCGCTGTACTTGCCGCCCACGCGGTGCAGGTCGGGGCCGGTGCGCTTGCTGCCCCACTGGAAGGGATGGTCGTAGACGAACTCGCCGGCGGTCGACAGCGCGCCGTAGCGCAGCGCCTCGGCGCGGAAGGGCCGCACCATCTGCGAGTGGCAGTTGTAGCAGCCCTCACGCTGGTAGACGTCGCGGCCGGCGAGTTGCAGCGCGGTGTAGGGCTTGACCCCCTCGGCCGGCTGCGTCGTCGAGCGCTGGAAGAAGAGCGGCACGATCTCGACGATGCCGCCGATGGCGACCGCCACCAGGATCAGCACGATCATCAGGAAGTTGTTGGTCTCGATCTTCTCGTGACCGCTGGGCGCGTGGGTGTTTGCCATTTTTATGGGCTCCTTGTGGCGCTCAGGCGTGGGCCGGGGTGGCGTTCACGGGCGGGATCGGCGCCAGGAACGGCTTGCCGTTGCGCACCGTCATCACGGTGTTCCAGGCCATGATCAGCATGCCGCTCAGGTAGAGCACACCGCCGAGCAGACGCACCACGTAGTACGGGAAGGTGGCCTTCACGCTCTCGACGAAGCTGTAGACCAGCGTGCCGTCGGGGTTCACCGCACGCCACATCAGGCCCTGCATGACACCGGCGATCCACATCGCGGCGATGTACAGCACGATGCCGATGGTGGCGATCCAGAAGTGCGTCTCGATCGCCTTCACGCTGTACATCTGCTTCTGACCGAACAGCTTCGGGATCAGGTAGTAGAGCGAGCCCATCGAGATCATGCCGACCCAGCCCAGGGCGCCGCTGTGCACGTGGCCCACGGTCCAGTCGGTGTAGTGGCTCAGGGCGTTGACCGTCTTGATCGACATCATCGGACCTTCGAAGGTCGACATGCCGTAAAACGAGAGCGAGACGATCAGGAAACGCAGGATCGGATCGTCGCGCAGTTTGTGCCAGGCGCCCGAGAGCGTCATGATGCC
>CAMTUD010000022.1:0-26024 GCA_947084805.1 uncultured beta proteobacterium
CGCCGTCGCTGCCTTGGTCGCCGCGCCGGGGGCGTGGGCGCAGGACCGTGCCGACATCGACCGCACGCAGATCATCGGCAACCGCGAGTTGCCGAAGGTGCTGTACATCGTGCCCTGGAAGAAGCCGCTGCCCGGCCAGCTGAACGGCCGCCCGGTGCACAGCGTGCTCGACGAAGCGCTGGCGCCGGTCGACCGCGAGGTCTTCCGCCGCCAGGTCGACTACGCCGGCCAGCTTCAGGCCCGTGCCGCGAAAGCCGAAAACCCGACTGCGCCGCCCGCTTCTGCCCAGTCTCCCGCCCCGTCTCCCGTCACCCCTGCACCCGTCTCCACCGGAGCCTCCCGATGAACACCTTCAACACTGTCGTCAAGTTCTTCGTCGACTGCGGCCCCTTCCTCTACCCCAGCCTGGCGATTATGACCATCGGCCTGGCCATCGCCATCGAGCGCTTCATCTTCCTGCGCCGCGCGCGCAGCGAAAACCGCAAGCTCTGGGACCAGCTGCTGCCCATCCTGCAGGGCGGCAAGTTCAAGGAAGCCGCGGGCGTGGTGGCCAGCAGCGAAGCGGCCATCGGCAAGATCGTCGCCAACGGCCTGGCGCGCATGCAGAGCGCACGCCGCCGCGAGGACATCGACCACGCGATGGAGGAAGGCATGATGGAAATCGTGCCGCGCCTGGAGAAGCGCACCCACTACATCGCCACCTTCGCCAACACCATCACCCTGGTCGGCCTGCTGGGCACCATCATCGGCCTCATCAAGGGCTTCACCGCGGTGGCGCAGGTGAACCCGGCCGAAAAGGCCGAGCTGCTGAGCGCGTCGATCAGCGTGGCCATGAACAACACCGCCTTCGCGCTGATGGTGGCCATTCCCTTCCTGCTCATCCACGCCTTCCTGCAGGCGCGTGCGAGCGAGATCGTCGACAGCCTGGAAGCGGCCAAGATCACCTTCCTGAACCTGGTGCAGCGCCTGGCCGGCGAATCGCAGGGCCGCGACTACCGCGCCACCGGCACCGCCGACTGAACGCCCTTCCCACGACGCACACGCACTCGAACACCAAGGGGCCGCCATGAGACCGCGCCGATTGCGCAAGGAAGTGCCGCACCTGGAAATCACCGCCTTCATCAACCTGATCGTGGTGCTGGTGCCCTTCCTGCTTTCCACCGCCGTGTTCACGCGGCTGGCGGTGATGGACCTGCAGCTGCCCGCGCAGCAGTCTGCGGTGGAACAGATCAAGGTCGACAACCTGCAACTCGAGGTGGTGATCCGCAAGGACGCGCTGGAGGTGGGCGACCGCATCGGCGGGCTCATCCAGCGCATCGAACGCAGCGGCGCCGAACACGACGTCAAGGCGCTGCAATCGCTGATGGTGATGGTCAAGGGCAAGTTTCCCGACAAGCGCGAAGCCACGTTGCTGGCCGAACCCGACACCAGCTACGACCAGCTGGTGCAGGTGATGGACGCCGTGCGCGGCACCGTCACCGCGCAGGGGCCGAAGCTGGTGCGTGCCGAGCTGTTCCCGAACATCTCGGTGGGCGACGCGCCCGTGGTCAAGGACGGCAAGCCGCTGAAGGCCGCAGCGGCACCGGCCGGGCAGGGGCGCAGCTGATGGCCGCCCTGACCCCGCTGGAAAAGCGCGCCCAGCGCAAGGCGCGCAACAACACGGCGATGGACATGAACCTCGTCGCGCTGATCGACGTCTTCACCATCCTCATCTTTTTCCTGCTGTCCAGCGCCAGCGGCGTGGAAACGCTGGTCAGCCCGAAGGCCGTGCACCTGCCGTTGGCCAACAGCAACCAGCCGCCCAAGGACACGGTGGTGCTGGTGGTGGCCGGTGACGAGATCCTGGCCGCAGGGCGGCGCGTGGCGCTCGTCAGCGAAGCCATGGCCGGCAGCGACGACATGATCCCCGGGCTGAAGGCCGAACTCGACCTGCTGGCCGCGCGCCCCGTGGTGCGCGCAGAGAACCGCGACAAGATTCAAAGCGACGGCCACGCCATCACCATCATGGCCGACAAGGACATCCCCTACCAGCTGCTGCGCAAGGTGATGGCCACCTGCGCGAAGGCCGGTTTCAGCGATGTCTCGTTTGCCGTACGGCAGAGGCTGGACGCATGACGGCCGCCACCGCCTCCTTCGCTTTCCCGTCGCAACCGCACCCCGCGCTGCCGGCCGGCGGCCTGCCGATGCTGGCCGGCCTGGCGCGCCGCGCCGCAGAGCTGCCGTGGACGGTTTCGGCCGAAGACGAACGGCGCTTCCGCCGCATCCTCAAGGCCATCGGCGCGCTGGTGCTGCTGCTGGCCCTGGTGCTGCCCTTCGTGCCGCTGCGCAAGGCCGAGCGCACCGAGGCGCAGCCGTTGCCGCCGCCGATGGCGCGCCTGCTGCTCGAACGCCCGGTCACGCCGCCCGCACCGCCCGCACCGCCGCCCAAGCCCGACACGGCCACCGAAGTGGCGCAGGCCAAACCCGAAACGGCCAAGGACACGCCGGCCCCGCCCACGCCACCGAAGAAGGCGGCGCCGGTGCCCGAGGCGCGCCGCCCCGTCGAAGGCAAGCCGCCCGGTGAGGTGGCGCTGGACAACGCCCGCCGCAAGGCCAGCGGCGTGGGCCTGCTGGCGATGAAAAACGAACTCGCCGACCTGAGCGGCGCACCGGCCGCGGTGCAGCTGCGCCAGGACATCAAGCCCGGCCCCGGCGTGGGCACCGGCGTCGGCGTCGGCGTGGGGGCCGGCACCGAAGCCGGCGTGCCGGTGCGTGCGCTGATCACCAGCAACGCCACCAACGGCAGCGGCGGCATCAACACGGCGGGCTACAGCCGCAACACCGGCGGCGGCGGCCTGGCGGGCCGCGCCACCACGCTGGTCGAAGGCGTGGCCGGTGGCGGTGGTGGCGGCGGCCCGGGCGGCGGCGGTGCACGCGACGGCACGGGCAGCGGCAGCGGGGTCGGCGGCGGCGGTGGCAAGGGCGGCACGCTGGCCAAGGGCAGCAGCGGCAAGAGCAGCCGCAGCATCGAGGACATCAAGCTCGTCTTCGAGCGCAACAAGGGCGCCATCTACGCGCTCTACAACCGCGCGCTGCGCGACGACCCGGCGCTGCAGGGCAAGGTGGTGCTGGAACTGAAGATCTCGCCGGCCGGCACGGTCGAGAGCCTGCGCATCGTCAGCAGCGAACTGAAGGCCGCGGAGCTCGAGGCGAAACTGCTGGCGCGCATTCGCCAGTTCGACTTCGGCGCCAAGGACGTCGACGTGATGGTCGTCACCTGGCCGGTGGACTTCCTGCCTTCGTAGTTCGCGCGGCACGCGTTGCGGCAGCGGAAGGCAGGGCCCGGTCTGCTCACGGGCATTTCAGCCGACCGTCATGACCGGCCTGTTCGTGGCGTGCCACGCGGCCGATGGGCGGGCGAGCAACAGCGCAAGGCGGCGCCAAGGCCTTTCTGCCAGGCCGCCCGTCCGTCGAAGCAGCGCCGCGAAGCGCTGAGTTCGAAAGGTCAGCCTTCGCCGCAGCAGACCGCTCGACTTCAAAGCGCAGCGGCAAAGCCTCTTGCGCTTGGCATCAAGCCATGGAAGACGGGCATTGCGTTTGCGTTGCGCCTGCAACCAGCCGCTTTCGTGTGCTCGCTCGACATGTCGGCAGAAGGCGCACTTCGGCCAAGTGCTGACGTTACCGCCACTGATCTAGAGCAGACGCTCGCGGTTCCAAGCGGGAAATTGGACTCAAATCAAGTGAATCGTTTGTATTGCGACATGTAGCGTATGATTCATAAATGTGGAGCGTGCTCTTTCTCACCCTGCCGACACAGCCCAGCGCAGTTCGACTGCGCGTCTGGCGTGCGCTGAAGACCCTGGGCTGTGGGTCGATGCGAGACGGCGTCTATGTCCTGCCTGACACCAGGAAGGCTCTCTTCGATCCCCTGGTGACCGAGGTCCGGGCCCATGGCGGCCAGGCCAGCGTGCTCGAGCTGTCCGCCTCCGACGAGGCCCAGCGCGCCGAGGTCCTGGCCCTGTTCGACCGCACCGAGGCCTACGGTCAGTGGCGCACCGAAGCGCAAACGCTGGCAGCAGCCTTGCCTGAACTGTCCGAAACCGAAGCGCGTCGTCGTTGGCGCGCCGTTTCCGAAACGCTGCAGGCCCTTCTGCGCATCGACTACTACCCGGGCGCCGCCGCCGAGCAGGCGCAGACCGAACTCGATGCGCTGCGAGAAGCGCTCGATGCGCGCTTCTCGCGCGGTGAACCCGTGGCACAGGCGCCGCACGGGATCCCGCGACTGGACCCGCGCAAGTTCCAGGGCAAGCGCTGGGCCACACGCGCCCGACCCTGGGTCGACCGCCTGGCTTGCGCTTGGCTGATCCGCCGCTTCATCGACAAGGAAGCGCGTTTCGTCTGGCTGGCCGACCCCGCCGGGTCCACGCCCGCACCCCGCGGCGCACTGGGCTTCGACTACGACGGCGCGCGCTTCACGCACGTCGGCGCGCGTGTCAGCTTCGAGGTGCTGGCCGCGAGTTTTGGCCTGGACGCGGACCCGCGGCTGCAGCGCATCGCGCGCGCCGTGCACTTCCTGGATATCGGCGGCATCCCGGTGCCCGAGGCGGCCGGGCTGGAGGCGGTGCTCGCCGGTCTGCGCGAGGTTCATGCCGATGACGACGAACTGACCCTGGCGGCGGCGGCGGTGTTCGACGCCCTGCACGCCGCCCCTGGCGCCCCGGCATGACGACCGCCACGACACCCGTGTCCGAAGCGTCCGCAGGACCGATCGCCGCCCCTGCCTCGGTGAGCTTTGCCGAGGCCTTCCGCTTCTGGCTCAAGCTCGGCTTCATCAGCTTTGGCGGGCCGGCCGGCCAGATCGCGATCATGCACACCGAACTGGTGGAGCGCCGCCGCTGGATCAGCGAGCAGCGCTTTCTCCATGCCTTGAACTACTGCATGCTGCTGCCCGGGCCCGAGGCCCAGCAACTGGCCACCTACATCGGCTGGTTGATGCACCGCACGTGGGGCGGCATCGTGGCCGGCGCGCTGTTCGTGCTGCCGTCGCTGTTCATTCTTGTCGCGCTGTCGTGGATCTATCTGCGCTTCGGCGACGTGCCGCTGGTCGCCGGCATCTTCTTCGGGCTCAAGCCGGCGGTGACGGCCCTGGTGCTGCACGCCGCTCAGCGCATCGGCACGCGGGCGCTGAAGAACCGCTGGATGTGGGGCATCGCTGCCGCGTCCTTCGTGGCGATCTTTGCTTTCGACACGCCGTTCCCGGCCATCGTGCTGGCGGCCGCGCTGATCGGCCACTTCGGCGCACGCCGCTGGCCGCAGGTGTTTGCGCTCGGCGGCGGACATGGCAGTGCCAAGGCCAGCTACGGGCCTGCGCTGATCGACGACGACACGCCGCCACCGGTGCACGCCCGCTTCTCGCGCAGCCACCTGGCCAAGGTGCTGGGCTTCGGGCTCGGGCTGTGGGTGCTGGCGATGGCGGGCCTGGTCGCGCTCAATGGGCTGCAGGGAACGCTCACGCAGATGGGTTGGTTCTTCACCAAGGCCGCCTTGCTCACCTTCGGCGGTGCCTACGCCGTGCTGCCCTACGTGTACCAGGGTGCGGTCGAAACCCACCAATGGCTCAGCGGCCCGCAGATGATCGACGGCCTGGCCTTGGGCGAGACGACGCCGGGACCACTGATCATGGTGGTGGCCTTCGTCGGCTTCGTCGGCGGCTGGCTGAAGCAGGTCTTCGGGCCTGAGGCACTCTTCCTGGGCGGTGCCGTGGCCGCCGCGGTGGTCACCTTCTTCACCTTCCTGCCGTCCTTCGTATTCATCCTGGCGGGCGGGCCGGTGGTCGAGTCCACGCACGGCAAGCTGGGCTTCACGGCACCGCTGTCGGCGATCACGGCGGCCGTCGTCGGAGTGATCCTGAACCTGGCGATGTTCTTTGCCTACCACGTGCTCTGGCCTCAGGGCTTCGGCGGGCGCTTCGATGCACTCTCGGCCTTCATCACCGTCGCCGCTGCGGTGGCGCTGTTCCGATTCAAGGTCGGTGTGATTCCGCTGCTCGGTGCCTGCGCAGCCATGGGTCTGTTGTCGACCTGGCTGCTGCCCTTGATCCGTTGAAGGAGCTTCCATGACTGCGCGCCCGCAAGACCTGCCGTTTGACCTGGCCGCACTGAACCATCTGTCGCCCGCACTGATCACCAGCCACCACCAGAACAACTACGGTGGCGCGGTGAAGCGGCTCAACGCCATCCGCAGGGATCTCGCGGCGATGGCTTTCGCCACGGCGCCTGGCTTCCAGCTGAACGGCTTGAAGCGCGAAGAGTTGATCGCGACCAACTCGATGCTCTTGCACGAGCTGTACTTCGCCAGCCTGGGCGGCGACGGTGTGACGATGGAACCGGCAGCGAAGCTGATGCTGGAAGCCAGCTTCGGCAGCGTCGAACGCTGGCGCGAAGAGTTCATCGCCATGGGCAAGGCCCTGGGTGGCGGGTCGGGTTGGGTGCTGCTGGTGTTCCAGCCGCGCGAGGGCACGCTGGTCAACCAGTGGGCGGCCGACCACATGCACGTGGTGGCGGGTGGCGTGCCGATCCTGGCGCTCGACATGTACGAACATGCCTATCACATGGACTTCGGCGCTGCGGCGGGCGCCTACGTGGATGCCTTCATGGCCAACATCGACTGGCCGGCAGTCTATGGGCGGTACCAGCGGGCGGTGCATGCGGCCGGCGAGCCCTTCGGCGCAAACCAGGACCAGGTGGGTGACGCGCTGGTCTTCGACGTGCGTCGTGCCGGCGTGTTCGAGAACGCGAAGACGATGATCCCCGGCGCACGCTGGTGCGACCCCGCCCAGGTGCCCACTTGGGCCGCTGAGCTGCCGGCCGACCGCGAGCTGCTGGTGTACTGCGTCTACGGGCACGAAGTGGGCCGCGTCACGGCCCTGCGGCTGCAGGCCGCGGGTTTGAAGGCCCGCTACCTGATCGGGGGCATCGACGCCTGGCAGGCTGCGGGCAGGCCACTCGTTGACAAGCCCGGAAGTCACACGCCATGACCGGCGACCGAGCCGTCAGCGTCGCGCTGCTGTATCCCGGCGACCGGGCCGCCCGCGACCGCGCAGACCCTGCAGCGAGCCGCTTCGCGGCTTTGTTCGAAGCGCTGGCTGCCGCCGGTGTGAACGCCGAGCCGGCGGTCTATCACGACGACTACGCCGACGAGGTGGAAGCGCAGCTGCGCCGCGTGCAGGCCGTGCTGGTGTGGTGCAACCCGATCGAGGACGGCCGCCGCCGCGACCGGCTCGATGCGCTGCTGCGCGAAGTGGCCCAGGCGGGTGTGCTCGTCAGCGCGCACCCCGAGGCTGTTCAGCGCCTGGGGACCAAGGACGTGCTGTTCGAGACCCGCGACCTGCCATTTGGCAGTGACGTGCACCGCATCGACAGCCTGGCGCAGCTGGCGTCCGAACTGCCAAAGCGGCTGCGGCAGGGCGCGCGCGTGCTGAAGCAGCACCGCGGCCACAGCGGCATCGGCGTCTGGCGCGTCGAAGCTTCTGCAGACGGCGGACTGACCGTGCAGCACGCCCAGCGCGGCAGCACGCCGCAGCGCATGGACATGCCGGCGCTGAAGGCGACGCTGGCGCCTTACTTTGAGCCGGACTGCGGCGGCCACATGATCGACCAGGCGTGGCAGGCGCGGTTGCCCGAAGGCATGGTGCGCGCCTACCTGGTGGAAGACCGCGTCACCGGCTTCGGCCTGCAGGCCGTGAACGCGCTGCACCCCGCTGCGCCCATGCCGGGGCCGCGTCTGTACCACGGCCCTGAGCTGCCCGGCTTCCAGGGCTTGAAGCAGCAACTGGAGTCGACCTGGATCAAGCTGCTGCGTGAGCGCGTCGGCCTGGCGCACGAACAACTGCCGCTGCTGTGGGACTGCGACTTCATGTTGGGCGATGCGACGGCCGAGGGTGCGCAGCGCTACGTGCTCTGCGAAGTCAACGTCAGCAGCGTGTCGCCGTTTCCGCCGTCGTCGGTGGCACCGCTGGTGGCCGCGACGATCCGCAGACTCCGTCCGATGGCCTGGTGAGGCGCGACGGGCCCTGCTCGGGCGTCCAGCCCGTCGTCGGCCTGGCCATTTCCCTGGCCTTGCATGCGCTGGTGTTCACCCTGGCCTTCACCCAGGTCGGCGCGCTCACGGACAAGCCGAACCCACCGGCACACAAGCAAACGGTCACGGTGCTGTACATCCGGCCGCCCGAGCCCGAAAGGTCCGCGCCAGAGCCTGCGCCTGCAGCCCCCCTGGTGGAAGCCTCCGCCTTGCCACTTCCACCCTTTCCAGCGCCGGACATCCCCTCGGTGGTCGAGACGGTCGCGCCGCGCCAACCTGCATCCATGGCTGCGCCATCGGCGCCAACAGCAGCGGAATGGGCGTTTGCCGCGAAGTACACGCTCAAAAACAGCAAAGGCTATCGCTACACCTGGGGTCAGCAGGTCCGCAGCATGATGGGCACGGCGACCGAAGGCCCCGACCAGGGCATGGTCCGGTTCCGGATCGAGATCGCGCCCGATGGCAGCTTGACCCGACTCGACACGCTGTGGTCTTCATCGGCTGTTGCTGAGCGACTGGCCCGCCAGGCCATCGGCAGCATGCCGCAATGGCCGCCCTCGCCGACCGGCAAGCCCTTGATCTTCGAGAAGACCATCTCGTTCTCGCCGTTTGCATCGGACGGCCCCCCGCTCTACAAGGACGACTGCCTGCCCGATCCTCCGGTGTTCAGCAATCCGTTCGCATGGGATGGCACCGCAGCCCGAGCGCCGGTCCAGGCCAAGCCAGCAGACAAACCGGACCCCCAGGCGCTGGAGGACTGCCTCAAGCAACTGCCGCAGGACTCGATCGAAGCGGAAAGCGCACGCGACCGGCGGCTGATGGACCAATGGGGATGGGGATCCAGCAGACGGGGCCGATGAGCATTGGACGCGGTTTCGCGCGGTCGAGTTGACATTGGCCTTCGAAGCCCGGCCTTCGCGCTGCCACGCCGTGGATGTCTGCTTCTCAAACGAATGAAATTCAGCAATGGGTCGGCGGCTGCCTAACGCCGACCCGATCTCATCGCCAGAAAGCTGCAGGTCGAGCCGGCTCAGCTCCGAAGCCCGGGCCCCGGCCCCGCCCGGCCGGGGTCGGCTACGGGTGTGCACGGAGAAAAGGGCGTCACCGCCCTTGCCACGCTCGGCGTGTGGATCATGGCTACGGTGCGGCCTGAACCAGACAAAGCGCGCCCCTGGGGCGAGGCCCGCTCGCCCGGTGAACGAGATCACGCCGAGCAACCTCTGGATGCGCACATCCGGGCAGCTTCCTGGCCACCGCCCGCCTCGTCGATGTGCAATTGCTCGACGCTGGCCACCAGCGCACACCGACTTCAGCCTTGGCGTTGTCGATGGCGGGCCCGCCGTTCGTTCGTGCGGTATCGGTCGCGTCGCGATGCTCGCGCGCGCGTCGACACCGTTCGCAACGTCGGTGCGTCAGGACTTGTTTGCCGACTCCGGCGGCGTCAACACCACCTGACCGTCCTTCACCGGCAGCGTGGCACCGGGCTTGAATGACGTGCGTGCCATGCCTTCCTTGCCGGCGAGGCGGTAGGTGACGTCGTAGCCGACGACCTTCTGCGTTTTGTCGTTGACGGTGCGGCAGCGGCGCTCGGACGTGACCACCGTGTCCTTCTCCTGCATGTTCTTCTGCACCCGGTTGCCAGCGTAGCCGCCGGCCGCCACACCGGCCACGGTGGCCAGGTCCTTGCCTCTGCCGCCGCCGATCTGGCTGCCCAGCAGACCGCCGGCCACGCCGCCGATCACGCTGCCGGCAATGCGGCGTTCGTCCTGCACCGGCGCTTGGTGGCGCACGGCGACGTCGTCGCACTGTTCACGCGGGGTGACGACGGTTCCCATCACCTCTTTCACCGACACGACGTCGGCGCTGCGGGGCGCGGCCATCGTCTTGTAGCCGGTGACGGCGCCGGTGCCGAGTACGACCGCGGCAAGGCCGCCGATCAAGAGGCCTTTGGCCATTGACTTGTCCATCTGTTGGTTCCTGCTCTGTCTGTGGCGAAGCAAAAGGCGGTGTGCGCGACGCGCCTGCTCTGCCCGTCTGCCCTGGCCACACCCGAGTCTGGGAGCAAGGCCGGTGGCTGCCCAGAGGACAGGCCGCCCTCGCCGTGTGGTCCTTGTCCTACCTCCGCCGCGCGCGGGGCTAGTTCGTGATCAGGAGATTGACCGTCGCCACCTGCGCCGAATCGTAGGTCGATGTCGCCACCAGCCTGACCGGGATCGACGCCGGCAGCAGGAACGCTGCGTACGTGCTTACCGCAATGCTGGACGGGTTCAAGGTGGTGGCCAGGAGGGTGGCGCCCGCGTAGGACACCTGGGCACCGCCGCTGACGGCCGACCCGCCGACGTACAGGGTCCAGACCACGGGCTCACCGGCATCGAAGGTGACGGACTGCCCGGCACGCACGGCCACACCCATCGAACCGCCCGAGGCGACCGGCGTGGCGCTGACGAACTGGCCAGCGACGGTGACGCCGATGTTGAAGTTTCCTGCGGAGTCGAGGTAGGCGCCGCCGCCGCAAGCGCTCAAGGACCAGGCGGCCGCACAGGCCGCGCCCACAGCGGTCCATCGCGTCCACGGTGCACCGCGCGGGCGGGCTGTTGAAACCCTGGGGCGGCCTTCGGTGTTCGGATTCGGGTCGTTGGTCATGGGTGGCCTGTTTGTCTTTTCAACCCATCAACGCTTTCGCGGTGGGGCCAGCCGACGCAAGTCGGCCGGCCTTTACATGGCTTCACAGATCAGGCCGTCCGAACGCATGCGGGTTCCCATCCCCTCCGCCGGCACATGCCCCGCCCTAAGATGATTCGGCACGCCGCGCCGAGCGACCCCTGGCGCCCTGCGCGCCCCACCCACGAAAGGCACATCCCATGAGCCACTTCACCCGCCGCCAGCTGCTGCTGGCCGCCACCGGCGCCGCCGGCCTGTCACCCGTGACCGCTTCGCTCGCGGCAATGGGGCCGAACGACAAGTTCGACCTGCTGGTGCGCAACGCCAACCTGCTCGACCCGAGCCAGCAGCTCAGCGGCAAGCGCGACATCGGCATCCGCCACGGCCGCATCGAGGCGGTCGAGGCCAGCCTCGCGCCCGAGCGCGCCAACCGCGTGATGGACGCCGGCGGCAAGCTGGTCACACCCGGGCTGGTGGACCTGCACGCCCACACCTACGCCTTCGGCTCGGCCATCGGCATTCCGGCCGACGAGCTGGTGGCGCACCAGTGCACGACGACAGTGGTCTCGGCGGGCGATGCCGGTGCCAACAACATCGCCGCCTTCCGCCGCTTCCTGGTGCCCGGCGCGCGCACGCGGCAGTTCGCCTTCGTGCACATCGCCATCGGGGGCCTGGTGGGCTTCCCGGTGCCCGAGCTCTACAACATCGACTTCGCGCAGGTGGAGCCCGCCGCGCGCGCGGTGGCCGAGAACGCCGACTTCGTGCTGGGCATCAAGGTGCGCATGAGCGAGAACGTGATCGCGCAGCACGGGCTGGTGCCGCTGCAGCGCGCCATCGCCGCGCTGGAGATGGCCGGGACCAAAGGCAAGCTGATGGTGCACATCGGCGGCGTGCAATCGCAGGCGCTGATGTCGCAGATCCTCGACCTGCTGCGCCCGGGCGACATCCTCACGCACTGCTATTCGGGCGCGCCGAACATCGCCGGCCAGTTCACCAACATCGTTCAAGAGGGCAAGCTGCTGCCCGCCGCGCTGGCGGCCAAGAAGCGGGGCGTGGTGTTCGACATCGGCCACGGTGGCGGCAGCTTCGACTACACGGTGGCCGAGGCTGCCATCGCCCAGGGCTGCCCGCCCGACACCATCTCGTCCGACGTGCACGTGTTCTCGGCCAACACGCCGGGCATGCCCTACCTGCCGTGGGTGCTGAGCAAGTTCGTGGCGATGGGCTTCACGCTGGCGCAGGCCGTCGAGATGGCTACCCTGGCGCCGGCCAAGGTGATCGGGCGCGTGCCGCTGCTGGGCACGCTGCAGATCGGGGCACCGGCCGACCTGTCGCTGTTCGACTGGGTCGAAGGTCCGGTGTCTTTCGTCGACACGCGCAACAACAAGCGGGACGGCAAGGGCTACCTGCGCCCCGCCGGCACGGTGGCCGGCGGCGTGGCCTTCGGGCGACCCTACCAGTCGCCTTTCGCACCGCGCTGACACTGCACTGGCGCCACGCTGGCGCCATGGGCCGATTCACGGCCCGGTGGCTGTCAGCGGGCGCCTGCGGGGCGGTGGAGTGCGCAGAGCTTGTGGCCGTGCGGGTCACGCACGTACGCCAGGTACAGGGCGCCCACGCCGCCTTCGTGGATGCCAGGCGCGTCTTCGATCGATGTGCCGCCGTGCGCAACGGCCACGTAGTGAAACCGGTGCGCCGGCTCTGGCGTGTCGCACTTCAAGCCGATGGTGCTGGCGCGCGCTGCCGATCGTCACGCGGGTGAACAGGCTGGGCCTTCGGGCTGGGGTTCGGTGGGCAGGCGGCCGATGCTGCTCGAACCGACCGTGGCCCGAGAAGCGTCGGGCAAAGGCGGCGTCCACGGCCGGGCCAGGTGACAAGGCAACAAGCTGGGCAAGGTAGACAGTCACAGCTACGGCATCAGCATCGACGTCGCCAACGGTGCCAACAACTTCGGCGAGGCCCACGGCGTTGAACTGGTCAACGTCGAGAACATCTGGGAATCCCGTTGCGACGACATCATCCGCGGTGACGACGGCGTCGGTGGCCAGATCTACGGCTTCGAGGGCAACGACATCCTGGAGGGTCGCGGCGGCGACGACGTGTTCTATGGTGGAACCGGCGCAGACGTCATGACCGGCGGCGCGGGGGCGGAAGACGTCTTCTACCTCTCGTACCACGACCACTACAGCCAGTACGGCACGCTGGGAGCCTATGAAGGTGGCGACACGATCAGCGACTTCGAGCACGGGGTGGACCACATCGCCGTCAACCGCGATTGGCTCGGCTGCGGGAACATAGGCGGCCCGGCTGGAGTGCTGACCGACCAACGCGCCGACTTCGCGACCCCGGGTACCACGGCCGTTTCGTCCCAGCCCACCTTCTTCCGGAACGCAGCCGCTGGCGTGCTGCAGTTCGACCGCGATGGCAACGGCGCCAGCGCTGCAGTGAACATCGCCACCTTGACCAATCAGCCCACGTTCACGCTGTCGGACACTTGGACGGCTTGATCGTTCCTGCGCAATCCCTGGCTTCACTGTTCGTCGTCGCGGGGACGGTCAGCCGACGCTGGTGATGGCGCCGCTGTAGTGACTGCTTTGTGTCGACCTGTTCTGGGCACTGCCTGTCGGGAGTGGGTCGAGACGATCAGTTCGTCGCCTCAAGGACCGGCCGTTCATGGCACGGCCGCCCGAACGGCGGCGGTCGGTGCCCGGCTCAGAGCAATGCCCACACGGCGACGGCGAACGAGAGACGTCGCGGCCGCCGGTGGTCGAGAGGGTCCTCGCGCACCTGGGTTTGCAGACCCGCGCACCGCCGCGGGCGCGCACTTGACTTGTCCTGCCGCACAGGCATGCCAGGACAGCACGCCAGCCGAAGCACGCGCTTGCGCAGCCTGCTCAGGCGCGCGGGCCCGCATCGGACGGATGCGCAGCTGACTCGGCGGCGGCGAGCAGGTCGCTCACCTGGTCCGCGCCCATCGGGCGCGACAGCAGATAGCCCTGCCCTTCGTGCACGCCGAGCTCACGCAGCATCGCCAGCTGGTCCGCCGTCTCGATGCCCTCGGCGATCACCTTGTGCCCCAGCGTCCGCCCCAGCGTCAGCATCGCGCGCACGATCTCCAGGTTCTGCCTGCTCTCGTGCATGGCCATCACGAACGAGCGGTCGATCTTCAGGCTGTCGATCGGCAGCCGGGCCAGGTACGACAGCGACGAGTAGCCGGTGCCGAAGTCGTCGATCGAGAAACGCACCCCGCTGGCCCTCAGGCTGGCCATGGTGCGCAGCGCGACATCCAGCCGCCCCATCAGCATGGTTTCGGTCAGCTCCAGCGTCAGGCTTCCCGGCGTGGCCTGGTGGCGCTGCAGCACCTGCTCGACATGCGCCGCCAGGTTGATGCGGGTGAGGTCACGGCCGCAGATGTTGACGTGCATGCTCAGCCGCTGCCTGCCCGGCCTGTCGCTCTTCCAGCGTGCCAGCTGAGCCATCGCGTGGTCGATGATCCAGTCGGTCAGCGCCTCGATCTGGCCCGACTCCTCGGCCAGTGCGATGAACACGGCCGGGCTGATGGCGCCGCGCTGCGGATGCACCCAGCGTGCGAGGGCCTCGAAACCACTGAGCCGGTAGGGCTCGAGCTGGTAGATCGGCTGGAAGTGCACGCTCAGCTGTCCATCGCCGATGGCACGCCGCAGGTCGGTTTCGAGCGAGAGCTTCTCGGCCACCTTGTGGTGCATGGAACTGTCGAAGCGCACGACGCGGCCACGGCCCGCCGCCTTGGCCTCGTACATCGCCAGGTCGGCGTCACGCATGATCTCGTCGGCCGTGCGGTAGCCGAGGTCACTGAAGGTGATGCCGATGCTCACGCCCGCGATGACCTCGGTACCCAGGAGCTGCGTCGGACGGCTCAGTTCGTCGAGCACACGATCGGCCAGCTGCAGCGCGACATGCGGGTCACCCATCGCGTCGATCAGGGCCGCAAATTCGTCGCCGCCCAGGCGTGCCACCAGGTCGACGGGGCGCACACAGGCGCGCAGCCGGGCCGCGACTTCGCGCAGCAACTCGTTGCCGACGCCATGGCCGAGGCTGTCGTTGACGAGCTTGAACCGGTCGAGGTCCAGGTACAGCACGGCGAAGCGCTGTCCGGGGTCGAGCCGGGTTCTCTCCACCGCCGCCGCCAGAACTTCATGGAAGCTGTGGCGGTTGGCCAGGCCGGTCAGGTCGTCGTGGTAGGCGATGTGGTTGAGGCGGCTCTCGGCGACGTGGCGCGACGTGATGTCGTGCAACTGGTAGATCAGGCACTGCCCGCCGCCGGCCGGGTCCTCGTACTGACTGCAGTGAACGGCCACCCAGATCTTCTGGCCATCGCGGCGCCTGACCTGCACCTCCATCGAGAAGGCATCGTCGTTCGAGACCCGCGCGGCCTGGGCGCGGCGCTGCATGAGTGGCGCGTCGGCGGTGTCCAGCAGCGTGTCGAAGGGCAGGCCGAGCACTTCGCCGGGCTCCAGCTTCAGCAGTGCGCACAGCGCGTCGTTGACCTGCAGGATGTTGCCGTCCGGCTTGACGATGACCATGCCGATGGCCGCATGGCTGAAGGCCGCAGCAAAGCGCTGGTGGCTCAACGTGGCTTCATGCTGCGCCTGGGCCAGCTGAACCTCCTGGCGCTGGCGTTCGGCTTCTTGCCGCTGCACGGCGATGCGCAGCAGCAGCAGGATGAAGATCGCCGAGACGGCCGAGACCACCAGCGTGGTTGCACCAAAACGCTGCGCCTGCTGATGCACCAGCCCGGCGATCAGCGCCGAGGCCAGGTAGATGGCCGCCATCCAGCTCGAATCGGCCAGCCACCGCAGGGGTGCCTGCGGCTCGCCGCGCTTGAGCGCCAACATGCTCATCAAGGGCATCAGCGACAGCGCGAAGGGCAGCAGCGCCACCAGGGCCAGCGCGGCCATCGGCGCCGCCTCCGCGCCGAGTCCATGGCGGGTCAACGCGGGCTTGGCGGCCTCGAAGGCCCACGCGCAAACCACCATCGCGGCCATCGCTGCTGCCGGAGTGCTCAGGCGCGTACTCAGGCGCTTGTTGTAGCGCAGGGTGCCGGCAAGGGAGTCGATGCCCGTCGCGAGCACGGCCGCCGCCGGCCCGAGGGTGGCGAGCACCCCGAACACGAACACGTCGCCCATGCTCAGCGAATACGACGAGCGCGGCAGCTGGACCGACAGACTCGAGGCCAGCGCCACCAGTCCCAGCGCAAGCGCCAAGGGCCAGGCAGCCGTCTCCGGCATCGAGACCAGGTCCCATGCCGCCCAAGCCAGCGCAGCGGCGCCCGCACCGGTGATGGCCAGCCAGGCGGCCCGCGCCCGCGGCGGATAGTCGAAAAGGAATCGGCGCGCGAACGCCTGCCACGGCGACGTGGCGCGCGCTTCGACGGTCGGCGGCTTGGGCATCATCGTTGCGTCCGGGCGCTGACGGGGGCAAGGCTGCACCTTGCAGCGCGGCATGAACTGCCAGGATGGATTCGACCATTCTGGCTTCGACTTGAGCGCCGCGCGCGCCCGGGCTCGAGCAGGCCGGGACTTCTGGCCGCCCATCTGAGGCGAGCGGTCGGCGTCGGTTCACGACGGCTGTCGCAGGTTCCGCGCAGGGCCTGCGCATCTTCAACAAGGGTCGTCGCCTGGCCGGTGGGCTTTCTGCCGTCCTGAACAGCATGCCGCCAGCAGGCCCGGGCTGCGCGGTGCTGCTCACATCGACACCCGAAAGACCGCCAGCGCTTGGCCTGCTGCGCCTGCCCGTCGAGAGTCTTGATGTGCGACGGCGACTCAGCGCAGCACCTCGAAGGGCGCACGCCGCAGGTCCAGCGCCGGGTTACGGTCGAAGAAGTTCATCGGCTTCAGCTCGAAGCCGAGTTTGTGGCGCGACAGCACCGGCCAGTCCTCGGCCTGCGTCACATGGTGGTGACCCAGAGTCAGCCACAGCACGATGTCGCGATTGACCAGGCTCTGGTTGTCGTGCTGGTACTGCGGCAATCCCGGCGTGCCGGGATGCTGATTGGGTGTGTCGCCAGCGGCGTAGCGCTGGTCGGGGTCGAAGGCGGTGATCCAGAGTGCGTTCTCGATGAAGGCGGCGCGCTGGTAGTCGGCCTGCTTCAGCAGCGGCTGTGCGGTGTCGTGGGTCTCGATCAGGTAGGCGGTTTGCTGGCCCAGCGCGTTGCGCCGACCGGGGTTGACGACCTTCCAGCGCCCGTGGCCCTCGGCTGCGATGCGGCCTTCGCTCTCCCTGGCCAGCACCTGCTCCTCGAGACCCCACACGCTCTTGCGTGGTCCGGGCGCGTTGCGGGTGCGCAGGTGGCCGAGCACAAAGCTGTTGTCGGGCCCGTCGACGTCCATATCGAGACGGAAGTTGAAGAAGTGGCTGTGGAAGGGCGCCACCAGTTGGGCCGCAACCGCCGAGCTCTGCGCCGGGTCGCCGCCAGACGCGCCAACGGCCTTGGGGGCGTCGACGCCGGTCAGGCCCACCTCGCCGCGGATGACGCCGCGCTGCGTGAACACCCAGTCGAGCAGGTAGTCGTAGTTGCCCACCTGCGCGATGCTGCGCACCACCAGTTCGACCTCGGCTCGGCCTTCATAGGCAGCGCCCGAGAACTGCTCGAAGTGGCGCCAGGCCGGGTTGCCGGTGAGGCGCTCGAACACGCCCACCACGCGGCTCAGCGGCAGCGGCACCACGGGCACCGTCGGATCGGGGATGGCGGCCGACACCAGGGCGTCGAGCAGCACGGCGTTTTCCGGCACGTCCAGGCCCAGGTTCAGCGGCGAGGCCAGCAAGCCGAAGCCGAACTCGCCAGCGTCCATGTAGGTGCGGTAGAACCAGTTGGGGTCGGCGTCCTGGTAGGGCACGAAGATCTCGGACAGCGTGCCCTGGTACATCACCGGCCGCCCGGCGTAGGTGACCAGTGACACCGTGGGCCCGGTGCGGCGGTCGAAGCGGACGTGAAAGCGCCACTTCTGCCACTCGACGAACTGGCCCTGGATGCTGAAGTTCCGGCCCTCGGGCTGCGTGATGCGGATCGGCTTCAGGGCCGGCCGCAGACCGGTGAGCGCGCCAACGCTGGCCTCGTCGAATTCGTGGGTCGCGGCTGGAATCGGCACCACGCCGGTGTCGATCACGCGCATCACCGTGCGTGCGTCGAGATCCATGATGGCCTGCATGCCCTCGATCGGCCTGGCGTAGAGATTGATGCCTGCGCCATCGGTGTAGTACATCTGGGCCTTGACGATGCGTCTGCTCTCTTCCGGCAGACCGAAGGCGCCTGCGGTGAGCGGCGTGACGAAGACCTTGGCCAGCTGCGCCGGCGTGCGTATGCCGCGGCGTACCAGTGCGGCCAGGAAGGCCGGGTCGCTGAACGCGAAGCTGAAGTCGGACACTTCGGTGATGGTCAGGCCGAGCTGGCCTTCGCTGATGGGAATCAGCACGGGCCGCGTGTAGCTGCCGTCGCTCAGGTTCACGGTGCTCTTGAGGCTCTGGCGGTTCTGGCGGAAGAACACGGTGGCTTGGCGCGGCAGGGGCGGCTGCCCGGCGCGGTAGGCCAGCACCGCAGCCTTGGGTGGCTCGCGCAGTTCGACACTCTGGAAGATGGCGCCGGGCCGTGCCGCACCGCCGGCCAGCAGCGTCTGCGCCGCACCGATGATCTCGTCGGCGTTCAAGGGGTCCAGTGGATGGGCCGCGGTGGCGGCCGTGGTGACGAGGCCGCAGAGCAGGGCCGCCAGGCGGCGGCGGGCGGCGTCGGTTTGGGTGCACAGGCACATGGGTGTCTCCTGGTGATGTCGGCAGCCGACAGCGCAGCGTCGTGCTGCGCCCGAACGGCGTCCATCCCCAATCCGCGCCTCGCGCGTGCTTCAGCCGGCGGGCAGCGCCGCCTTCGCCGCCATCGCGTCGCGCAGCCGCTTCAGCCGTTCGCGCGGGTCTTCCTTGGTGCCCTGCTCGCTCAGCTTCATCTCGGCGATGAAGCGGCTGGGGATGGCCTGCACGGTGTCGCGGCCCTTCTTGCGCCGGCGCAGCGTGCTCACCACCAGCGTGCTGCGGGCGCGCGTGATGCCCACGTACATGAGGCGGCGCTCTTCTTCCAGCCGCTCGGGTGTCATCGGCTCGGCGCTCTCGGCGCCGCTCTGGAAGGGCAGCAGGCCTTCGTTGACACCGGCCAGCACCACGTGCGGCCATTCCAGGCCCTTGGCGGCGTGCAGGGTGGAGAGCGTCACCACGTCCTGCTCGTCGGCGCGGTCGGCCAGGCTGATGATGACGGCGATGGTCTGCGCCACCTGCAGCACCGTCTGCCCTTCGGTGACGAAGGTCGAGCCGGCTTCCTGCGTCACCTCGCCACCGCAACGTTTGGCGATCCAGTCGACGAAGTCGAGCACGTTGCTCCAGCGCGCGGCGGCGAGCTTTTCGCTGTCTTCGCCGTCGTGCAGGTGCTGTTCGTAGCCGATGTCCTTCAGCCAGCCCAGCAGCAGCTTCTTCGCGTCGTCGGCGCCGGTGGTGTGGCGCGCGCGGTGCTCCAGTTCGCTGACCTCGCGGCCGAACTGCTGCAGCGCCTCGACCGCCTTGCCCTTCAACGAAGCCGACAGGCTGGGTGCAAACAGCGCCTCGAACAGGCTGATCTTCCACTTCGCCGCAAACTCGCCCAGCGAACCCAGCGTGGTGTGGCCGATGCCGCGCTTGGGCGTGGTGGCCGCACGCAGGAAGGCGGGGTCGTCGTCCTGGTTGACCAGCAGGCGCAACCAGGCGCACAGGTCCTTGATCTCGGCGCGGTCGAAGTAACTTTGGCCGCCACTCACTTTGTAGGGTATCTGCGCGGCACGCAGCTTCTGCTCGAAAACACGCGCCTGGTGGTTGGCGCGGTAGAGGATGGCGAAGTCGGCGAAGGTGTTGCGGCCGTCGTTGCTGCGAAGAGACTGGATGCGCGACACCGCACGTTCGGCCTCGTGCTCCTCACTGTCGCAGTCGATCAGCTTCACGGGTTCACCGTCGCCGAACTCGCTCCACAGCTTCTTCTCGAAGATCTTCGGGTTCTGCGCAATCACCGCGTTCGCGGCGCGCAGGATGTGCCCCGTGCTGCGGTAGTTCTGCTCCAGCGCGATGACCTTCAGCTTCGGAAAGTCCTGCGGCAGGCGCTTCAGGTTGTCGATGGTGGCGCCGCGCCAGCCGTAGATGCTCTGGTCGTCGTCGCCCACCGCGGTGAAGATGCCGCGTTCGCCCACCAGTTGCTTCAGCAGGTCGTACTGCACCGCGTTGGTGTCCTGGTACTCGTCGACGAGCACATGGCGGAACTGCGCCTGCCACTTCGCGCGCACCTCGTCGTCGCGCTGCAGCAGCGCCAGCGGCAGGCCGATGAGGTCGTCGAAGTCCACCGCCTGGTAGGCCGTCAGGCGCTCCTGCACCAGGCGCATCACGCGCGCGGCCACCTGCTCGTCGGCGTCGGTGGCCGCCTTCGCGGCGGCTTCGGCGTCCAGGCCCTGGTTCTTCCACAGGCTGATGGTCCATTGCCAGCGCTTGGCCTGCGCGGCGTCGGTGGTGCCGCCGGCGTCGCGCACGACGCCCAGCACGTCGTCGCTGTCGAGGATGCTGAAGTTCGGTTTCAGGCCCAGGCGCTGGCCGTCGCTGCGCAGCAGGCGCACGCCCAGGCTGTGGAAGGTGCTCACTGCCAGGTCACGCGCCGCCTTCGGGCCGACGAGCGCCTTGGCACGTTCACGCATCTCGGCCGCGGCCTTGTTGGTGAAGGTGATGGCCGCGATCTGCTTCGGCTCGAGCCCGCTTTGCAGCAGGCGCGCGATCTTGTGCACGATGACACGCGTCTTGCCCGAGCCGGCGCCGGCCAGCACCAGGCAGGGGCCGTGCAGGTGGTGCACGGCTTCCATCTGGGCGTTGTTCAGGGAAACGGGGGCGGCGGCTGGGCTCATCGGGGGCGGCGGATCATAGCGGCCGCACCCCGGCCGGCCACGGTGTTCAGCCGGGCAGCATGAAGCCCAGGTTGCGCTTGGCGACGTCGAAGTTCGCCAGGTTCGGGAAGATGTCGGCCAGCGCGGCATCCGACACGCCGAACCAGCGTCCCAGCGTGGCACCCAGCTGGTCGACCGACACCTCGGGCAGCATGGCGCCGTTGCCGAGCTGGTCGGGACTGCTGTCGAAATTGTTGTTGTTGGCGTTCTTCACGCCCACGATGGGGTAGCGGCCGTACAGGTCGCCACCCTTCACGGCACCGCCCATCACGAAGTGGTGGCTGCCCCAGCCGTGGTCGGTGCCGTCGCCGTTGCTGGTGAAGGTGCGCCCGAAGTCGCTGGCGGTGAAGGTGGTGACGTTGTTGCGCACGCCCAGGGCACCCAGCGAAGTGTCGAAGTAGCGCAGGGCGTGCGCGACGCGCGCAAACAGGTCGGCCTGCGCGCGGTTCTGCAGGTCGTGGGTGTCGAAGCCGCCCACGCTGACGAAAAACACCTGGCGCTTGACACCGGTGGCGCCCGACAGGCCGGCGTCGATCATGCGCGCCACGATCTGGAACTGCTGGGCCAGCGCGTTGAAGCTCTTTGCACCCGTCAGCGGGTTGTCGTAGAGCATCTTGGGGTCGTTGTTGCCGTTGTAGTTGCCGCTGGCCGGCGCGGTGCCGAAGGCGGCGTCGCTCGGCGCCTTCAGCGCGGCGCGCAGCGTGGTCTCGGCGTCGATGGAACGCTGCGAAACGGCGGCCAGGTCGCGCTCGAAGACGTGGTTGCCGCGGCTGCTGGCGGCGATGCGCTGCAAGGCCGCAGCCACCTCGGTGGAACCGTAGATACGGCCGTTGCCATCGGCGCCCATGCGGATGGCACCCCCGGTGCTCACCTGGTACTGCTGCACGTTCTGCCCGGCCAGCCAGACGGCATTGCCGGAGGCCGAGACCGAGGTGAACACGGTGCGTGTGTTCATCGCCGCCAGCGCGTCGCCCATGCGCCCGCCCCAGCCGCGTGTGACGCCTTCGGCGGCCAGCGCCTGCCAGGTGTTCTGCTGGTCGTTGTGCGAAAACAGGCTGGCCGGCTTGGGGTGGCTGGCCTGGCCGTACTGCGCCTTGGTCGTGGGCCGGATCAGCGGGCCGATGTTGGGCACGATGGCCAGCCGGCGGTCGGTGTCGAACATCGTCTGCAGCGTGCCCAGCAGCGGGTGCAGCGCGAAACCACGGCCGTTGTTCAGGCCCGCGGCGTTCAGCGGCCCGATCGGCAGCACACCGCCCAGCCGTGCCGGTGACGCCGCCGCCGCCGCGGCGTTGGCCGCGATGCCCGGCGCCAGCAGCGCAATCGAGTCGGGCGCCTGGTTGCGCGTGCTGGCGTAGGCCTGCCAGCTGGCGGCGTCGGTGGGCAGCACCATGTTGTAGGCGTCGTTGCCACCGAACAGGAACAGGCAGACCACGGCCTTGTAGTCGGGCGCCGTCTGCGCCGCCGCCGAGCCGGCGGCAAGCAGGTTCAGCGCCATCGGCGCGCCGGCGCCAGCCAGCGCGCCCAGCGTGCTGGCGTGTTGCAGGAAGAGGCGGCGGGCAGCGCGTGAAGGCGGCAGGCTCGGGTTCATGGGGGCGTCCTTGCTCATCACTTCGTCACCTGGAATTCGGGGCTGGCCAGCACCAGCAACAGCGCGGCGTTGACGCGGTTGCGCCGGGCGCTGTCGATGCTGGCCTGGTTGCTTCCGGCGGTATTCAAGACCGGGATGGCGATGCTGGCCACGGCCGTGGCGATGTCGGCCTTCAGCGCCGCGCCGGCACTGCCGTAGGTGAGCTTCGTGGCGACCCGCTCCACCAGTGCCGCAGGGTCGGCGGCCAGGGCCAGTTCGGCACTGAAGTCGGGTTGGATGTCGCGCCGGTTCAGCGCGACGCCGGCCACCGTGCCGTTGAACTGCCCGACACCCGAGCCGACGTTGTCGCGCATGGTGTTCACCCACGCGGCCACGCTGGTCTCGTGCGAGATCTGCATCTCCGGCGCCACCAGGCCGGCCGTGGCGGCGGCGGTGCCGGGGGCCACGTAACCGGGGCGGTAGAAGTTGAACACCGAGGGCGCGCGCAGCGGTGTCTGGCCCAGCGACGTGGCCGGGTTGTCGGTGTTGCCGACGCGCCAGTTGCCGGTGTCGCTCTTGTGCGGGAAGGCGCGCAGGTAGGCCGCCAGGCGCAGCACCGGTTCCCGCAGCTTGCCCGAGGTGTCGTTCATGCGTCGCGCCTCGGGGTGCATCAGCACGGCCTTGACCACGGCCTTCATGTCGCCGCGCACACCCCGGCCGTTGTCGGCAAAGGCCTGCGACACCGCGCGCACGTAGTCGGGGCTCGGGTTGCTGGTGACCAGGCGCTGGATCAGCTGGCGGCCGATGAAGGGGCCGACGTTGGCGTGGCTGGCCAGCGTGTCCAGCGCCACCTTCAGGCTGGCACTGGGGTCCGACGTGGTCTGCGCCGCGATCGTCGTGCCCAGGAAGGTCTTGGCCTCGGTGCTGTGGTGCTGCGGGTAGCCCATCATGGCCTTGAAGCTGCGGTCGGGGTCGCTGACACCAGCATCGCTGCCGCTGCTGAAGCAGCTGTTGCTCTGCCCGGCGGGGCAGCTCCAGCTCCAGCCGGTGAAGACCTTGGCCAGGCCGCTGATGTCGGCCGGCGTGTAGGTGTCGGTGCCTTTGGCGCCGACGGCGGCGGCGCGTGCGGTGCCGTCGTCGTTCAGTTCGACGAGGCCGATGCTGAAGAGCTGCATCACCTCGCGGGCGTAGTTCTCGTCAGGCACGCGGCCGGTGCGCAGGTCGGCCTTCTGGTTGCGCAGGCTGGTGAGGTAGACGCCCATCATCGGGTGGCGCGAAACGGTCTCCAGCAGTTCGCGGTAGGTGCCCAGGCCCTGGTCGCCCAGCATGTCCAGCCAGGCCGCCACGGCGCGCGGCGTCTCGGCCACGGTGCCGTCGACCATGCTGATGACGAAGACCTGCGACAAGGCGTAGGCCACCCGTTGCCGCAACTGGTCGGGGCCGGTGACGGCCTGCTTCCAGAAGCTTTCGAACACTTCGTTCTGGCCGGCACTGGCGGTGGGCGTGGTGGCCTTGATGGCAGCGTCGGCGGCCTCCCAGCTCAGCCGGTGCGAGGTGGCGGGCAAGGCCAGCTGCTCGTCGATCCAGGCGGCGTAGCCGACCGACATCACACGGTCGATGTCGGCATCCACCGGGCCGAAGCTGGCCTGGGCGAGGAAACGTGCGGCCTCGTTGCGCGTGGCGGGCTTTTCCACCACCACCGGCGGCGTGGTGACAGGCGGCGGGGTCGACGCCGAAGGTTCGCCACCACCACCGCCCCCGCCGCAGGCCGCGAGGACAGAGCCCAGGACAAGCGCGCCCACGGCGCGCCAGGTGAAATGCTGCATGACACGGGCGAGCTCGCGTTTGGCGCGCGAGCCGGTTGGGGCCGGGCACAGGGTGCCCACGGGCCGGAACGCCGATTCTGGGCAGCCACGGCGGCCGCGGCGTGCCAAATCGTTTGCAGGCGGGCCGCTGCTTACCGATGGATGCGATTGAGTGCGCTGTCCTCAGCCCAGCGCCGGCGCCAGGGCGCGCCGGGCATCGGTCTCGGCAAGGCCCTGGCGCTGCGCCCAGTCGGCCAGCTGGTCTTCGCCGATGCGGCCGACGTTGAAGTACACCGCCTCCGGGTGCGCCAGGTAGAAACCGCTGACGCTCGCCGCCGGTGTCATCGCCAGGCTCTCGGTCACGCCCATGCCGATGTCTTCGGCCTGCAGCACGCGGAACATGTCGCGCTTGACCGTGTGGTCGGGGCAGGCCGGGTAGCCCGGCGCGGGGCGGATGCCGCGGTACTTCTCGGCGATGAGGTCCTCGACGGCCAGCGCCTCGTCGGGCGCGTAGCCCCAGAGGTCGGTGCGCACACGCTGGTGCAGGCGTTCGGCGAAGGCTTCGGCCAGGCGGTCGGCCAGCGACTTGAGCATGATGGCGCTGTAGTCGTCGTGGTCGTCGATGAACTGCTTTTCCTTCTTCTCGATGCCCAGGCCGGCAGTCACCGCGAAGAGGCCGATGTAGTCGGCCTTCACGCCTTTGGGCGCGATGAAATCGGCCAGGCTGCGGTTCGGGCGCTTCACGCCTTCGACCACGGGCCGCTCGGTCTGCAGGCGCAGCGGGTTCCAGCGCAGTGCCACTTCACTGCGGCTCTCGTCGGTGTAGATCTCGATCGTGTCGTCGCCCACCGTGTTCGCCGGCAGCAACGCGACCACGCCGCTGGCCTGAAGCCAGCGGCCTTCGATGGCGCGCTGCAGCAGGCGCTTGCCGTCGCTGAACACACGCTGCGCCTCGTGGCCCACGACCTCGTCGCGCAGGATGTCGGGGAACCTGCCCGCCAGGTCCCAGGTCTGGAAAAACGGGCCCCAGTCGATGGCGGCGGCGAGGTCGGCCAGGTCGTAGTTCTTGAAGGTGCGGCGGCCGATGAACTTCGGCACCGGCGGCGTGTAGGCGGCCCAATCCATGGCGTGCTTGTTGGCGCGCGCCGCGGCCAGCGTCACCAGCGGCGTGGCCTTCTTCGCGGCGTGCAGCTGGCGTACGTGTTCGTAGTCGGCACGCAGCTCGTTGAGGTACTTCGTGGCGCGTTCGTCGCTGAGCAGGTCGGAACACACGCCCACGCTGCGCGACGCATCGGGCACGTAGACCACGGGGCCTTCGTAATGCGGCGCGATCTTCACCGCCGTGTGCACGCGGCTGCAGGTGGCGCCGCCGATGAGCAGCGGTGTGCCACGCTCGCGGAAGTAGGCGTCGCGCTGCATCTCGGCGGCCACGTGCTGCATCTCTTCGAGGCTGGGTGTGATGAGGCCGGAAAGGCCGATGATGTCGGCACCTTCGAGCTTGGCCTTGGCCAGGATGTCCTGGCACGGGACCATCACACCCATGTTCACGACCTCGAAGTTGTTGCACTGGAGCACGACGGTGACGATGTTCTTGCCGATGTCGTGCACGTCGCCCTTCACGGTGGCGATGACGATCTTGCCCTTGGGTTTCGCTTCGCCGCCGCCGGCGATCAGCGTCTTCTTCTCTTCCTCGATGTAGGGCAGCAGGTGGGCCACCGCCTGCTTCATCACGCGCGCGCTCTTGACCACCTGCGGCAGGAACATCTTGCCGGCGCCGAACAGGTCGCCGACCACGTTCATGCCGTCCATCAGCGGGCCTTCGATGACCTCGATCGGTGTGGCGAATTTCTGCCGGGCTGCCTCGGTATCGGCCACGACGTGGCTGGTGATGCCGTTGACCAGCGCGTGGGTCAGACGCTCCGTTACCGTGCCGCGGCGCCAAGAGTCGTCCTTCTCGGTCGA
>CAMTUD010000023.1:0-50788 GCA_947084805.1 uncultured beta proteobacterium
CACCACTACCGCCTCGACACTCTTTCCCTACACGACGCTCTTCCGATCTCCTGCGGCCCGGCGCGGCGCGACCCCGGCACGGCCATCGTGCAGCAGTACGGCGTGCTGCCGTACTTCACGCTGCTGCGCTTCGGCCAGTGGGACACGCTGCTGCGCGCCACGCTGCCGCCCGACGGGCCGGCGCCTTACCCGCTGGCGATCTGGCACTTTGTGCGCGGCACGGCGCTGGCGCGCACCGGGCAGGCCGCAGCCGCGCAGGCCGAACTGGCGCGGCTGCAGGCCGTGGCTGCCGACGCAACGCTGCAGCGCTTCAGGATCAAGAACATCAACGCGGCGGCTTCGCTGGTGCAGATCGCCACGCTGACGCTGCAGGCCGAACTGGCGCTGGCCCGCGGCGAGCCTGCGGCCGCCGTGCCCTTGCTGCGCCAGGCCACTGCCGCCGAGGACGCCCTGGCCTACGACGAGCCGCACCTCTGGCTGGCACCCACGCGCCACGCCCTCGGCGCGGCACTGCTGGCGGCAGGGCAGGCCGATGCGGCGGCGCAGGCCTACCGCGAAGACCTGCGCCACTACCCGGGCAACGGCTGGTCGCTGGGGGGGTTGGCGGTGGCGTTGCAGCAGTTGCAGCAGCCCGAGGCGGCCACCAGGGCCGCTGCCGCAGCCAGGGCGGCGTTTGTGGGCGCCGAACGGCAGCCCCACGGTTCGCGCTTCTGACGGCGCGTTTCTGACGCCATCCGCCGGCGCCCGCCGACGCTGCGGGGTGCAGACGGGTCGTGCGGCGCAAGACTTAGGGAAAACCCGTAGGTCAATTGACCTGCATCAGGGTGTTGCAGTGCCGCATAGATACCGTAGGGGGCATCTAAGCACGGCGCCTGGTCGGCCGGCCCTGAAGGCCGCCCCGGTGCCGCGCGGGCACACCGAGGCACCCCATGACACAGCTTTCTCGCCGGCGCTTTCTGGCCATCTCCACCGCCGCGCTCGGCGCCACCGGCGTCGGCACGCAGTGGTCGGCGCTGACGGGCGCGGCCAACGCGGCCACGCCGGCCACGGGCACCGTGACCCAGATCCCCACCTTCTGCGAGATGTGCTTCTGGCGCTGCGGCGGCATCGCCCACGTGCGCGACGGCAAGTTGTGGAAGTTCGAGGGCAACCCACGCGACCCGCAGAGCATGGGCCGCTTGTGCCCACGCGGCACCGGCGCCGTCGGCGCGCACTACGACCCCGACCGCCTGCGCCAGCCGCTGATGCGTGTGGGCGAACGCGGCCAGGAACAGTGGAAGGCCGTGAGCTGGGACGAGGCGCTGGCCTTCGTGGCCGAGAAGATGAACAAGATCAAGGCCGAACACGGCCCGGAATCGGTGGCGCTGTTCAACCACGGTTTCGGCCAGCGTTTCATCCAGCACACGCTGAAGAGCTGGGGTGCCATCAACTACGCCGGCCCTTCGTACGCGCAGTGCCGCGGCCCGCGGGATGTGGGCTACGTGCTGACCTACGGCGCCGGCGTCGGCAGCCCCGAGCCCACCGACATCAGGAGCACCGACTGCCTGGTGCTCATCGGTTCGCACCTGGGCGAGAACATGCACAACTCGCAGGTGCAGGAGTTTGCGCAGGCCATCGAACGCAAGGTGCCGGTGATCGTGGTCGACCCGCGTTACTCGGTGGCGGCGAGCAAGGCCAAGTACTGGCTGCCGGTCCGGCCCGGCACCGACCTGGCGCTGCTGCTGGCCTGGGCCAACCTGCTGGTCACCGAGGGGCGCTACGACCAGGCCTTTGTCGCACAGCACGGCCACGGCTTCGACAAGTTCGCGGCCGAGATCAAGGGCTACACCGTCGAGTGGGCGGCCGAACAGTGCGATGTGCCGGCCGAGCTGATCCGCAGCGCGGCGCGCGAGTTCTCGAGCCACCGGCCGGCGTCCATCATCCACCCCGGGCGGCGCGTCAACTGGTACGGCGACGACACGCAGCGCAGCCGCGCCATCGCCCTGCTCAACGCGCTGCTGGGCAACTACGGCCGCAAGGGCGGCATGTTCGTCGCGCAGGGCATCAAGATCGCGCCCTTCCCGTTGCCCAAGTACCCGGAAGCGACGAAGCCGCACGCCGACGGCGCCGACGCCGTGCAGTACCCGTTTGCCGACGAAGGCATCACGACCAGCATCCGCGACGCCACGCTCAGCGGCAAGCCCTATCCGATCAAGGGCTGGTTCGTCTATTCGACCAACCTGATGCAGGCCCTGCCCAACGCGGCCGAAACCATCAAGGCGGTGCAGAACCTGGACCTGCTGGTGGTCTGCGACACGGTGCCCAGCGAGATGGCCGGCTGGGCCGACGTCATCCTGCCCGACACCACTTTCCTGGAACGCCACGACGACCTGCTCACCGGCTTCGGCCGCACCGGCTGGGTCGCGTTGCGCCAGCCCGTGGTGGCCGCCCCGCACGACCAGAAGCCGTCGTGGTGGATCGCCAAGCAGCTGGCCGAGAAGCTGGGCGTGGGCGCCTGCATGCCTTTCAAGGACATGGAGGAGTACCTGTCCTTCCGCGTCGAGAAGTCGGGCCACAGCTGGGACCGGCTGAAGACCGAGGGCGTGATCATGGCCGAGCACAAGCCGGTCACGGTGGAAGAGGGGCTGGAGCTGAGCTTCGAGACGCCGAGCGGCAAGGTCGAGTTCTGGTCTGACCAGCTCGCCGCCAAGGGCTTCGACCCGGTGCCGAAGTACACCAAGCCGCTGGACACGCCGGCCGGCCACTTCCGGCTCATCACCGGCCGCGCGCCGGGCCACACCTTCAGCCGCACGCAGAGCAACCCGCTGCTGCACGACCTGATGCCCGAGAACGAGCTGTGGGTGAACACCACCACGGCGGCCAGGCTGAGCCTGAAGAACCGCCAGTACGTGCAGCTGAAGAACGAGGACGGTGTGCTCAGCAACCGCATTCGCGTCAAGGCCACGCAGCGCATCCGCGAAGACTGCGTCTACATGGTCTACGGCTTCGGCCACACCAACAAGATGCTGAAGTCGGCCTATCTCAAGGGCGCCAGCGCCGGTGGTCTGAACACCCGCTACAAGACCGACCCGCTCATGGGTGCCACCAGCATCCACGGCAACTTCGTCAGCATCGTGAAGGAGGCCTGACATGGCCCGCTTTGGAATGGTCATCGACACCCGCAAGTGCGTGGGCTGCCAGGACTGCGTCGTCGCCTGTCAGGTCGAGAACGACGTGCCTCAGGGTTACTGCCGTGACTGGATCGCCACCGAGGTGCGCGGCAGCTTCCCGCAGCTGACGATGGAGATCCGCACCGAGCGCTGCAACCACTGCGACAACCCGCCCTGCGTGAGTTGCTGCCCCACCGGCGCCAGCCACGTCGAGGACTTCGGCCACACCGTGCAGGTGACGGCCAACAAGTGCATCGGCTGCAAGGCCTGCATCGCCGCCTGCCCCTACGACGCGCGCTACGTTCACCCCGAAGGTCATGTCGACAAGTGCACCTTCTGCCTGCACCGTGTGAAGGAGGGCAAGGACCCGGCCTGCGTCTCGGTGTGCCCCACGCACTGCATGCACTTCGGTGACCTGGACGACCCCAAGAGCGAAGTGAATGTGCTGCTCGCCACGCGCAAGCACCACACGCTGCTGCCCGAAGCCGGCACCAAGCCGCGCATCTTCTACCTGACCTGAAGGAGCAGCCGCCATGCTCGAAATCACATCCACCCGCCACAACCTGCACATCGACCCGGTGCTCTCGGTATGGAGCTGGGAGATCCCGCTCTACCTCTTCATCGGCGGCATCGTCGCCGGCATGATGGTGCTCGGCGGCATGGCGATGCTGCGCCTGGCCCGCGGCCACGACACGCGCCGCTACTTCTCGATGCAAACGCCGCTGCTGGCCTTCATGCTGCTGAACATCGGCATGCTGGCGCTGATGCTCGACCTGACGCACCGGCTCTATGCCTGGCGCATCTTCACCACCTTCCAGGTCGCGTCGCCGATGGCCTGGGGTTCGTGGCTGCTGATCATCGTCTACGGCGTGCTGCTGGTGTCGGCGCTGATCCGCCTGCCCGACGCGTGGCCGTGGCTGGGCCGCACCGTGCCCGTGCTGCAACGGCTGTCCGACGCCATCGTCGGCAAGCCGCATTGGATCGCCGCCCTGGGCTGGGCCAACCTGGTGCTGGGCATCGGCCTGGGCATCTACACCGGCATCCTGCTCAACACCATGGTGGCGCGGCCGCTGTGGAACAGCGCCATCCTCGGCCCCTTGTTCCTGGTGTCGGGCCTGTCGGCGGGTGTGGCGGCCATGCACATCGCGGCCACGCTGTTGCAGCGCCGCGCCGCGCCGCAGGGCATGGTCGGCGGCGCCTTCTCGGCCCTGCTGCAGCCGATGGGGTCGCAGCACCCCGACAAGGACACTGCCCACTCGCTCGTGCGCTACGACCAGATGTTCCTGGTGGCCGAACTGGTGTTCATCGCCATCCTGCTCATCAACCTGCACACCAGCTCGGCCTCGCACGCCGTGGCCGCCGCGCTCATCACCACCGGCCCCTACGCGCTGGCCTTCTGGGGCGGCGTGGTGATTGTCGGCGTGGCGCTGCCGCTGGTCTGGCAGGCGCTGGAGCTGTCGCACAAGGTGAAGCACACCGTCGTTCCGGCCGTGCTGGTGCTGGCGGGCGGCTTCACGCTGCGCTGGATCATGGTCAGTGCCGGGCAGGTGAGCGAAATCGTGCCGGTGCTGTCGATGGCGCCCTGAACGAACACGACGGCCCGAAGCCCGCCTTCCAAGCTTCGACAGATCCACTCCTGAAAGCTCACATGAAGCTGTTGTCACGTCTGTTCAAGCTCAGCCCGCTGGCCGCCTTGTGCGCCGCCGCGCTGCCCGCCCTTGCCACCGACGGCATGTTGATGGAGGGCTACGGCCCGGTGTCCACGGGCATGGGCGGCGCCGCCCAGGCCTTCGACCACGGCACCGCCGCGATGGCCATGAACCCGGCCACGCTGGCGCTGATGCCGACACGCGCCCGCCACGACGCCGCCTTCGGCATCCTGGGGCCGAACGTCACCAGCAGCATGCCCGGCATGGGCAGCGTGAAGTCGGGCGGCACGTCCTACGTCATGCCGGCGCTGGGTTATGCGCGCCGCACGCGCGACGGCGCGCTGGTCTATGGCTTCGGCCTCTTTGCGCAGGGGGGCATGGGCACCGAGTACGGCGCCGACACCTTCCTGGCGATGGGTTCGGGCGCACCAGTGCGTTCCGAACTCGGCGTCGGCAGCCTGCTGTTCCCCATCGCCTGGCAGGCGACGCCCGCGCTCGCGCTGGGCGCCACGCTGGACTTCATGTGGTCGGGGCTGGACCTGCGCATGGCCGCCAGCGGCGCGCAACTCGGCGCGCTGGTCACCGCCGCTTCAGGCAACCTGGGCGGGGCGCTGCCGGCGCTGGGCGGCGCACCCTGGGCGCGCATCGACTTCAGCAACAGCAGCGACTTCACGGGCAAGGCCAAGGCCACTGGCTGGGGCGCCAAGCTCGGCGCCGTCTACCAGGCCGCGCCGGGCTGGACGCTGGGCGCGTCCTACCGCTTCAAGTCGCGCCTGTCCGACATGAAGACCTCGGACACCGGGGCCAGCCTCAGCGCCACGGGCGGTTTTGCCGACGTCGGCCGCATCACGGTGGTCGACTTCCAGTGGCCGGCGATGAGCGCCGTCGGCGCCGCCTGGCAGGCCACACCGGCGTTGCTGCTGGCCGCCGACATCAAGCGCATCGCGTGGGCCGACGTGATGCAGGACTTCCGCATGCGCTTCGACAGCGCCGGCATCGGTGGCTCCGTCAGCTTCGCGCTGCCGCAGAACTGGAAGAACCAGACCGTGACGAGCCTGGGCCTGGCCTGGGCGGTGAACGACAGCCTCACGCTGCGCACCGGCGTGAACCTCACCGACAACCCGATCCCGGACGTGCTGGTGAACCCGCTGTTTCCCGCCACCGTCAAGACGCACTACACCTTCGGTGCCGGCTGGCGCTTCGCCAGCGCCAGCGAGCTCAACGCATCGCTCACGGTGGCGCCGCGCAGCACGGTCACCAACGGCATGGGCGTCGTCGTTGCGCACAAGCAGACCAACGCGCAGTTCATGTACTCGTACCGCTTCCTCTAGATCAAGCGGCTTCCCACCCACTTCAGCAAAAGGCAACTCCATGTTCCGCATGACTCTCCTGGCCGCGCTCGCGCTGGGCGCCCAGTTCGCCGTGGCGCAGACGGCCCCCGCGCCGGCCCCCGCCCGCCCCAAACCGCCGCAACCGGCGCTGTGCTCGGCCTGCCACACCCTGGAAGCCAACCAGATGGGCGGCTACTTCGATTCGGCGGCCTTCAAGTCGCAGGCCATCCAGCTCGATGTCGGCGCCGCTGCACCGCAGATCCTGCGCTTCGACCCGAAGCTGCTGAAGGTGATCGACGACGGCAAGGCGAAGCCGCCCGAATTCCTGAAGGACGCCAAGAAGCGCCACGAAGTCCAGGTGACCTACGTCGAGAAGGATGGCGTGAAGCTGGTGAGCGAGATCCGCTTCAAGGGCCCGGTGAAGATCGACCCGGCCAAGCTGATCGACTATGCCGGCGTGGCCAGGATCGTCGAAGGCGCACCCGGTGCCGTGCCTTACACCTTGATCGACTCGCGACCGCTCGTGCGCTTCCAGGAAGGCTCGATTCCCGGCGCCATCCATCTGCCCTTCATCGGCTTCGACAAGTTCGCCGACCGCCTGCCCAAGGACAAGGCGCAGCTCGTCGTCTTCTACTGCGGCGGCATCACCTGCACGCTGAGCCCGAACTCGCTGAAGAAGGCGCAGCTGATGGGCTACACCAACCTGCGTGTCTACCGCGAGGGCGAGCCCGAATGGAAGACCCGCAACTACCTCGTGACCACGCCGAGCTTCGTGAAGGCGGCGTACGTCGACCGCGACATCCCGCACGTGCTGATCGACGCCCGCAGCGCCGAAGACGCCACCAGCGGCCACATCAAGGGCGCCGTCTCGGTGCCCGCGGCGCCCGCTGGAATCCTGGCGGCGGTGAAGAAGTCGCTGCCCGAGCCGAAGCTGAATGCGCCGCTGATCGTCTACGACGGCCGCGGTGGCGAACAGGCGGTGGCGGTGGCGCGGGCGCTGATCCAGGCCGGCCAGAAAAACGTGCTGGTGCTCAAGGGCGGCATGGTCGACTGGGTCGCGGCCGGCTACGCCGTCGAGTCCGGCGTGCCGGCGCCCAGGCAGATCGCCTACGCGCCCAAGCCGCGCGCCGGTTCGCTGCCGATGGCCGAGTTCACGACGCTGGCGAAGAACACGCCGGCCGACGTGCTGATCCTCGACGTGCGCAACCCCGATGAAGCGCAGCAGGGCATGATCAAGGGCGCCGTGCTGATACCCGACGAAGAGCTCGCCGCGCGCATCGCCGAACTGCCCAAGGGCAAGCGCATCGTCACCCATTGCCTCACCGGCATCCGCGCCGAAATGGCCTTCCACAAGCTCAAGGAAGCAGGCTACAACGCTGCCTTCCTGAACAACGAGATCGAAGTCGCCAAGGACGGCAGCTTCAAGATCACGCCGCGCTGAGCCCGCCCCGCCCCCGGCCGGCGCCCGATGCGCCTGTCGGGGCATCTCCAGGCTGGCATACTGCCTGCCCCTGGATACCATAATGGGTATAGGAGTCCGAACTGACATGCGCACCTTGACACACGCGCCCCTGGGCGCCGCAGCCGAACCCACCCGGGCGGCCGCGCAACCCTTCATGAACCCGTATCTGGCCGGTTTCGGTCTCGGGCTGGTGCTGCTGGCCACCTATGCCGTCACCGGGCGCGGCCTGGGCGCCACGGCCGGTTTTGCCGCCCTGGCCACCTGGCTGGCGGGCTTTGCGGGGGTTGAACATCTGCAGGCCAGCGTCGTGCACATGAAGTACTGGAACGAAGGCGCGCCGCTGCTGAACTGGACGCTGTTCCTGCTGGTCGGTGCGCTGGCCGGGGCGGCGATCTCGGGCTGGCAGGCGCGGCGCTTCAGCTTCACCACCGAGCGCGGCCCGCGCATCACCGACGGCCAGCGTCTGGTGCTGGCCTTTGTCGGCGGTTTCATTGCTGCGTACGGCGCCAAGCTGGCCAAGGGCTGCACCAGCGGGCAGGCGCTGACCGGCGCGTCGGCACTGAACGTCAGCGGCCTCGTCTTCCTGGGCGCGACCTTCCTCGCCGCTTTCGTCGTCGCGCAGCTCGTGCGCAAGGAGTGGTTGTGATGTTCCCGCTGTCTGCCTTCAACGAGTTTTCGCTGGGCACCGAACTGGCCATCGCGCTGGTGCTGGGCCTGGGTTTCGGCTTCGCGCTCGAGCGCGCCGGCTTCGGCAGCGCACGCAAGCTCACGGCCGTGTTCTACCTCTACGACATGGCGGTGGTGAAGGTGATGTTCACCGCCGTCGTCACCACGCTCGTTGGCCTGGCGCTGCTCTCGGGCGCGGGTCTGTTCGACATGTCCGAGATCTACCTCGAGACGACCAACTGGACGGCGCAGATCGTCGGCGGCCTGCTCTTCGGCGCCGGCTTCGTGATCGGCGGCTACTGCCCCGGCACCTCGATGGCGGCCATCGCCACCGGGCGCAAGGACGGCATGGTGTTTGCGCTCGGCATGCTCGCCGGTGTCTGGGCCTACGCCGAGTTCACGCCCGGCCTGGACGAGTGGTACAAAGCCACCGCGTCGGGCGTGATCACCTTGCCCCAGGCCACGGGCATCGCGATGGGCTGGTGGGCGCTGGCCTTCGTCGCCTTCCTGGCCTTCGGGGCCTGGGGCATGGCGCGGCTGGAAACGCGCTTCGCGCACCTGAATCCGGCGCGCTGAACGCGGCATCATCATGATGGGGCGCCCCTGGGCAGGCGCTACCAGGAAGTTCAGGGGCCTGCCCGGGCTCGAACAGATCAACGAGGAGTCGAGACATGAAATTGAACTGGAAACCGCTGCTGGCGGGCGCCCTGCTGGCGCTGGGCTGGCAGGCAGGCTTTGCGCAGTCTCTGATCCTGGATACCGCGGGTGTTCAGGCGGCCATCCAGCGTGGTGCCGTGGTCTGGGACGCGCGTGAAGCCGACGACTACGCCGAGGGCCACATCCCGGGCGCAGTGAACTTCGGTTATGCGGGCGACCTCTTCCGTGACCCCAATCGCGAAGACCCGCCTTCGGCCGCGGTGGCGGCGCAGCTGTTCGGGGCCGCCGGCATCGACATCAACAAGCGCGAAGTGGTGGTCTACACCACCAAGGGCGATCCCTTCGCCTACTACGCGGCCCGCATGCTCGAGTACTACGGCGCCAAGCACGGCAAGGTCTATCACGGTGGCCTCGACGACTGGAAGGCCGCCGGCAAGGCCGTCAGCAAGGAAGCCACGAAGCTGCCGCCCGTGACACTGACGCTCAGCGATGCGCGCGTGGGCACGCTGTGGACGAACGACGTCGTCGAGCGCGTGCGCTCTGGTGGTGCACAGATCGTCGACGTGCGCACCCCCAAGGAGTTTTCGGGTGACGACATCCGCGCCATCCGTGGCGGCCACGTCGCCGGCGCGATGAACATCCCCTACGAAGCGAACTGGGTCGACCCGGCCACGCCGGGCAAGCTGGCGGCCAAGAAGGTGAGCAACAAGGACGGCATGTCGCTCAAGCCCGCTGCCGACCTGAAGGCCATGTACGCCAAGCTCGACCCGGACAAGGAAACCGTCGTCTACTGCCAGAGCGCCGTGCGCGCCTCGGAAACGGCCACGGTGCTGCGCGAACTCGGCTTCAACAAGGTCAAGGTCTACGAGCCTTCGTGGCTGGGCTATGCAGGCGTGCTGTCTGCGCCGGCCGAGAACGAGGTCTACGTGAACGTCGGGGCACTGAACGGGCGTATCGCCGCGCTGCAGGGCCGCCTCAAGTCGCTCGAGGGCGATATCGAGAAACTGCAGGCCGCAAAGCGCTGAGCCCGATCGCCACCGACCGGGCGGGACGCGACGAGTCCCACCCGCACCGGCAACCCCCACAGAAAGTTGAAAGACCATGGCCCTGCTGACCAGCGAAGACCACCGCACTGACCTGCTGAACCGCCTGAAACGCGCCGAAGGGCAGTTGCGCGGCATCCAGCGCATGATCAGCGACGGTGAACCCTGTCTGGACATCGCCGGCCAGATGGCTGCGGTGCGCAAGGCGCTGGACAGCGCCTACGTGCGCATGACGGTGTGCTTCATGCAGCAGGAACTCGGCGCGCGTGTCGGCGTCGAGGCCGGCAAGGAGGTCGAGATGGAGGCCTTCCTCGACGAGGTGCAGACGCTGCTGGGCAAGATCCGCTGACGGGGCAGGGCACCGGCCGGTCGAGCGCCGGCGCCACAAGCAAAACGGGGAAGGCGCAATGCCTTCCCCGTTTGCCTTGCAAAGGGACGCTGCAGTTCAGCAGCCGCCCTTCTTTTCCTTCTTCTTCGCCGGCTCGGCCTTGGCGTCGGCCTTGGCGTCGGTCTTCGCGGCGGCCTTGGCCGGCGCCGAGGCGGCGGGCTTGGCAGGCGCGGCTTCCTTCTTCGCCGGATCGGCGGCAAACGCCACGCCGGTGGACAGGGCGAACAGGGCCGTCACGACAGCCGTCATCAGTTTCTTCATGCAGTTTCTCCGGGGCAGATGCGACTTCGGGTCGCGAGGGTGGAAGCGGTGCAAGGGCCTTGCATCCTGGGCGTGGCATCGGCCCCGAAGCCGGGCGCCGAAATCAACGGGGCGCATGTTAATACGCGAGACCATCGCGCCCAGAAACTCAACGCCGGCGCGGGCGCGGCGGTTGACGCGCGCCGCCGCGCACCGGTCGCCGGCCGCCGCCGCTGACCCGGGCGGCTCAATCGGCTTCGATGTCAGGGGCTGGCGGCAGTTCGCTCAGCAACTGCGCCGGCAAGGGCCGCGCTTGCAGGCGGTGGCTCAGGCGTGTGGCGGTGCCGATGTTGATGCAGCACACCGGCACTTCGCCTTCTGCCAGGCCGCACAGGCGGTGCAGGTGCGGCGAGCGCATGGCCTGGCCGCTGGTGAGCCCCGCACCGTAGCCCAGCGCGTGGGCGCCGAGCAGCAGGTTCTGCAGCGCCGCACCCATCGACACCATGCGTTCCAGCGCCGGCACGTCGGGTTCGCGCGGGCCCAGGCAGGCCACGGCCAGCAGCAGCAGCGGCGCGCGGTGGGCCTTCTCGCGCGCCTGCGCCAGCTGTTCGGGCGTGGCTGCGGGGTCGCGCTCGGCGAGCGCGCGCGCAAAAACCTCGGCCAGCCGGTGCCGCTGCGCCGCGGGCACGGCGATGAAGCGCCAGGGCGTGAGCTGGCCGTGGTCGGGCGCGGCGGCGGCCAGGGCCAGCAGCATCTGCAGCTGGGCCGTTGTCGGGCCGGGTTCGACCAGCCGTTTGGGCAGCACGGTCTGGCGCGACTCGATGAGCGCGCGGACGGTGGCGAAGAGGCCGTCGTCTTCAGCCGCCGCCGCGCTGGCGGGTGCCGTCGCGGGCGGGTTCGCGGGGGCGGCGGCGTCGGTCGGCGGCACAGGGGTGTGATCAGTCATGGCGGCCGCATTCTGGCGCGGCGCGGGCGCGGCCGGAAGCTCCGCCGTGGCCTGGCTTTCAGCGTGCCGCACCCTGCCGCATCCAGACCGCGTCTTCCTGCTCCAGTTCTTCGAGCCGGCCCTCGATGTCGCCGATGCTGCGTTCGAGCTCCGGCAGCATCACGTCCTGCAGCGCACGCGCGCGGCGCACCGCGCGGCGGTACTCGGCAGACAGCCGTTCGAGGTTGCCGTTCACTGCGGCCAGTGCGGTGGCCGCTGCCAGGGCCGCGGCGAAGGCGTCGCGGCAGGCCTCGGCCTCGGGCGACGGCTGCACGGCGGGCGCGGCCCCCGCTTCGCCGGGTTGCCATTGCGCGGTCTGCAGCTTCACCCCCATCAATGCGCGCGGCGTCGACCGCACTGCCGCGGCCGTGGTGTCCAGCGGCGGGTGCACCTGCAGGCCTTGCAGGCCGTGGCGCGCCACCGCCGCCGCCAGCGCACGCAGGGCCTGCGCGTGGCGGGCCTCGAAGCGGGCCTGCAGCCCGGCGTGCGCGTCGAGCTGGCGCAGGATCTCGCCGGCCAGCAGCAGGCACTTCTCGTCGAGGAAGACGTAGCCCTCGTGCATCGCACGGCGCTCGTCCTTCATCTCGATGACGGCGCTGCGGGTGGGGTTCGAGTCGCTCATGGCCGGGGCTGGAAGCGAAAGCGGGCTGGCGTCCGGTCAACGGAGGCCAGCCCGCGCCCAGCGGGGCTTACTTGCCGAAGACCAGCACCAGCGGGTCGTCACCCATGGCGTGCTGCACCTGGGCGTTGTCGAAAGCCGCGAAACCGAACAGGTACTTGCCGGCCAGGTTGTCGAACTGCACGTCGGTCTTGCTGCCGGTGACCAGCTTGCGTGCCACCACCGAGGTGTGCATGCCGGCCTTCCAGCTGACGTTGGCACGGATGTCGGCGCGGTCGCCCTTGAGCTCGAGCGCGATGTAGGACGCCACCTCGTCGCCGGCCTTGAACTTGCTGTCGTCGAAGGGCACCTGGTCGCCGTCCTTGATGTAGTAGAAGCCGCTCACGTTGCCCGGCAGGCCGTTCTTGTGCATGAACGCGGGCTTGCCGTCCTTCAGCGCGATGTTGGTGTAGTCGCCGGCGGGGTTGCCCGGGTCGCTCTTGCGGCCGGCGTTGGGTGCGGTCTTCGGGTCGTAGCGTGTGCTGTCGGCGTACTGGTCGTCCACGTAGCCCCAGGGCGCGGTGCGGCTGCCCTTCATGTGCCACATGTCCATGATCTCGCCCGGCGTACGCGTGTACTTGTTGCCGTAGGGCTTGCCTTCGCCGATGTGGCAGGCCACCGCGCAGCCCTTCTTGTCGAAGTTGGCCACCGTGCCGATGGGCCACAGCATGGCCCACTTGTCCTCGTAGTACACGTTGTCGTCACCGCCCTTGTTCTGCGGGTCGGCGAGCTTCTTCCAGCTGCCGTCGGCCTGCTTCTGGTAGGGGCCGCGGCGCTGCGAGTTCGTCGGGTCGGTGTACTGCACCAGGAAGTAGACGGTGTCGCCGTAGTAGGCCGCCTTCAGCGAGGCGGTGGACTCGCCCTTGACGAAGTTCATGCCACCCGACAGCGGCACCGACAGTGCGCGGGCCTGCGCCCACACCGGGTCATCGGCGCCGGCAGCCAGGTTCGGCGCCGCGCTGGCTTTCAGTGCCACCAGCGTGTTAGGTGCCACCGGATCCTGGACCGACGTGCAGCCCGAAAGGGCCAGCAGTGCGGCGGCGACGGAAGCGGCGGTGAGGCTGAAGGCGGTTCGCATGGAGAGTGTCCTCGAGTGGGGGTATGAGTCGGGATCGGACCACCAGGTGCTGGCCGCGCATCAGCGGCATAAAGTACCTGTCGGATGCAGGGATGTTGCCCGCGTGGCGTGGGGGGGGGATGACATGGATCAAGCATCGACGCCCGGCGCACGGGCGTGTGGCCCTGCGGCATCGACGGCTCAATGCGGCGGTCGCAGATGGGCTGCGATCTGCGCGTCGGACAGCCGCGTGAGTTCACTGTCGGGCAGGTCGGCCAGCAGCTGCCAGCCCAGCGCCATGCTCTCTTCGAGCGTGCGTGCACTGTCCTGGCTGGCCAGGCGCATCTCGAACGCCGTGCCGAATCGAAGGTAGCGTCGGTCGGTGTCGGCCAGGCCTTCTTCGCCCACCACGCTGGCCAGCACCCGCGCCTGCGCAGCGCGCGCGTAGGCGGCGTAGAGCTGGCTGGCCAGGGCCGGATGGTCGGGGTGGGTGTAGTGTTTGCCGGTGCCGTCCTTCATCAGCCGCGACAGGCTCGGCAGCACGTTGATCGGCGGGTAGATGCCGCGCCGGTCGAGTTCACGCGACAGCACGATCTGGCCTTCGGTGATGTAGCCCGTGAGGTCGGGGATGGGGTGGCCGATGTCGTCGGCCGGCATGGTCAGGATCGACAGCTGTGTCAGCGTGCCCGGCAGGCCGCGCAGGCAGCCGGCACGTTCGAAGAGCGTCGCCAGGTCGGAATACATGTAGCCCGGGAAACCCTTGCGGCTGGGGATCTCGCCCTTGCTCGACGACACCTCGCGCAGCGCCTCGCAGTAGTTCGTCATGTCGGTCAGGATCACCAGCACGTGTTTGCCGCAGGTGAAGGCCAGGTACTCGGCGGCGCTGAGCGCAAAACGTGGTGTCAGCAGGCGCTGCGTGCTGCTGTCGCTGGCCAGGTTCAGGAAGAGGGCCGTGCGTTCCAGCGCGCCACCCTGTTCGAGGCTGCGGCGGAAGTACTCGGCGCTGTCGTAGGGCACACCGATGCCGGCGAAGACGATCACAAAATCGTCCTCGGCCTTGCCCCTGAGTCGCGCGTGGCCGGCGATCTCCACCGCCAGCCGGTCGTGCGGCAAGCCGCCGCCGCTGAACAGCGGCAGCTTCTGCCCGCGCACCAGGCTGTTGAGCAGGTCGATGCTGCTGATGCCGGTTTCGATGAAGTCGCGCGGCAGCGCACGCGCCACCGGGTTCATCGGCAGGCCCTCGATGGGCACCTTGCGGTGCACGGCCACCGGCGGCCCGCCGTCGATGACCTGGCCCACGCCGTTGAAGACGCGCCCCAGGATGCCGGGGCCGAGGCCGAAGGACAGCGGCTCGCCGGGGAAACGCACGACGGTGCCTTCGAGCGACAGGCCCGAGGTCGACTCCATGACCTCGATGGTCATGAAGGCCTCGTCGATGGCCGCGATGCGGCCCAGGCGTGTCCGCCCGTCGCTGCCACGCACTTCGACGGCGTCGGACAAGCCCACTTCGAGCGTGCGCCGCAGGAAGAGCAGCGGACCTTCCAGCCGTGTGGCGGCGCCTTCAACCGTGAGCAGCATCGTGGGGTTCCGGGTCGGTTTCGGGGGTGCTTTCGTGGGTGGTCCCCAGTTGCGCAAACTCGCGTTCCAGGCGCGCCTGCAGTTCGGCCAGCTGGCCGAGCTGGTCATCGCCGATTTCCTCGCCCATGCGCTGCAGCGCGCGCAGCCCGGGCAGGCCGGCCAGCTGCTCGGGCGTGGCCCCGGCGGCACCGGCGGCTTCGGCCAGCTCGATGAAGCGGCCCAGCAACTTCATCATCGCGGCCTGGCGTGCCGGGCTGCAGACGCGGTCGATGTCGCTGAAGGCGCTCTGGCGCAGGAAGGCTTCGTTGACGAGCTCGGCGCACAGCAGCGTGAGCTGCTGGCGTGCCGGCAGCGCGTCCTTGCCGATGATGCGGGCCATGCGTTCGAGCTGGGCCTGGTCGTCGAGCAGCGTCAGGAACCGCCGGCGCAGCGCCAGCCAGTTGCCGTTGCCCTGCGCGGCCCACCAGGTGGCAAAACCGCGCGCGTCTTCGGCGTAACTCTGCAGCGGGTGGATGGCCGGATAGAAACGCGCCTGAGCCCGCTTGACGTCCAGCGCCCAGAAGGCCTTGACGTAGCGTTTGGTGTGGCTGGTGACGGGCTCGCTGAAGTCGCCCGAGGGCGGGCTGATGGCGCCCATCACCGTCACCGAGCCGGGCTCGCCGCACAGCGTGTCGGCGAGTGCGGCGCGTTCGTAGAAGTCGGCCAGCCGGCTGGACAAGTAGGCCGGGTAGCCGCCTTCGCCGGGCAGTTCACCGAAGCGGCCCGAGACCTCGCGCAGCGCTTCGGCCCAGCGGCTGGTGCTGTCGGCCATCAGCGCCACGTGCAGGCCCTGGTCGCGGAAGTACTCGGCCACCGTGATGGCGCAGTAGATGCTGGCCTCGCGCGCGGCCACCGGCATGTTGCTGGTGTTGGCGATGATCACCGTGCGCTCCATCAGCGGGCGGCCGCTGCGCGGGTCGGTCAGCGTCGGGAATTCGTCGAGCACGCCGGCCATCTCGTTGCCCCGTTCGCCGCAGCCGAGGTAGACGATGACGTCGGCGTTGCAGCCCTTGGCCAGCGCCTCCAGCAGCACCGTCTTGCCGGTGCCGAAGCCGCCCGGGATGGCCGCCTTGCCCCCCTGCGCCACCGGGAACAGGCTGTCGAGGATGCGCTGCCCCGTCACCAGCGGTGCCTGCGTCGGCAGGCGGCGTTGCACCGGGCGTGGCACACGCACCGGCCAGACGTGGCTCATCGCCAGTTCACGCCGCGTGCCGTCAGGCTGGCGCAGCACGAGCACGGTGTCGGTCTCGGTGTAGTCGCCGGCGGGCATCACGGCGTCGACCACGCCGGCAGCGTTGGGCGGGGCCAGGCAGCGTTGCACGTGGCCGGTGGCGCCGGTGGCCTTGCCGATCACGGCGCCCGGGGCCAGCGTTGCGCCTGTGGCCAATTGCGGTTCGAAGTGCAGGCGGCCGGTGCTCGGCGCACGGAGCCCCGGCTTGACGAAGTGGCCGCCGGTGTTCAGCAGCGGCCGCAGCAGGCCGTCGAAGATCTGCCCGAGCAGGCCCGGGCCCAGGCGGATGGCCAGCGGCTGGCCGTCGCCGTGCACCTCGGTGCCCGGGCGCAAGCCGGTGGTGTCTTCGTAGACCTGCACCACCAGCATGTCGTCGTGGATGCGCACCACCTCGCCCAGCAGCGCCTGCGGCCCCACGCGCACCGATTCACGCAGCGCAAAGGGGCCCTGGCGCCTGGCGTGCAGCACCGGGCCCGCGATCCAGCGCACGATGGCCAGGCTCATGGTGTCGCCTCCGCGGCTTCAGCGGTTCCCGCGGTCTCGAGCCGGCGCAGCAACGCGGCGTCGATCTCGGCGCGGTCGGCCAGCAGGCCCTGCAGGCTGCCGTCGATGAGGTTGCCGCCGGCCGACACCTTCAGGCCGGCAGGCAGCGTGGCGTCGGCGTAGAAGGTGGCGTCGGCATGACCCCGCTGCGCCAGGGTGTCGTGCGCGGCGGCAAGTTCGGCCGCCGGCCAGTCGGGTGTGTGCACGATGCGCCAGCCCGTAGCCGGCAGGCGGGCATGGGCGGTGGCCAGCACATGCGCCACCCAGGCGGCACGCGCGGCCGGTTGGGCCCAGCGCGCCTGCAGCGCCGCGGGCAGCTGCTGCCAGGCCAGCGCCAGCAGGCTGGCACTGCGCTGCTGTTCGTGCAGCCGCTGCTGCGTGGCCAGCCGCGCCTGCGCCGCCGCCACCCGCGCCTGCAGCGTGCGCCGCTGTTCGTCGAAGCTCAGCCGCAGCAACGTGCGGGCCTGGGCACGGGCCTGGGCGCGCAACGTGGCCGCGCCTGTGCGCGCTTCGTCGAGGACCTTGCTGCACTGCCGTTCGCGGTCGGCGTCGACGAGGGCCAGCAGGGCCTGCAGCGAAGCCTGCAGCGGCAGCGCGGGTGCGGCGGCGGTGTTCACGCTTCCATGCCCAGTTGTGCGCGCAGGCGGGCTGCCAGGTCGGGCGGCGGCGCACCGCCTTGCAGGTCGGGCACCACCAGCACCAGCGGCGCCAGCGCCAGCAGTGCACGCTGCAGCGCGGGCGCGGCGACGGCGCGGGCCACACGGGCCGACACCAGCACCAGCGGCGCCTGGGTGCAGGCCGCAGCCAGCGCTGCGGTCTCTTCGCCGGCGGCCGGTGTGTGCACCACGGCGCCGCACAGGCGCCAGCCCGCGCCACTCACTTCGTCGCCCAGGTAGGCCGGTGCGGTCATGGTGCACTAGCCCAATCGGTTGAGCATCAGGATCGACACGATCAGCCCGTAGATCGCGATGCCCTCGGCCAGGCCGATGAAGATGAGCAGGCGGCCGAAGAGCTCGGGCTTTTCGGCCAGCGCGCCGACGGCGGCAACGCCGACCTTGGCCACCGCGAAGCCGGCACCCAGCGACGACAGCCCGGTGGCCAGCGCGGCGCCGATGAAGACCCAGCTGCTGTCGACGCCGCTGCGCAGCGCGCCGCCGGCTTCGGCCGCGGCGCGGGCGTCGGGCGTGGCCAGCAGCAGTGCGGTGGCGGCAGCCCCGAGCACCAGCGTCAGGACAAGGAGCGCGGACAGCGGGGGCCGGTGGCCTGACGACGTGGACATTCAGATCTCCTGGGTGGCGTAGGGGGGCGCGGGCAGCGGCCGGAAGACCCGGCCGCGGCCCTGCATGAAACGCGTGAAGAACTCGAACAGCACCAGCCGCGTGGTCTGGATCGACACCACCATCGCTTCGAGCACGATGACGATGACGTTGCCCAGCACCAGCACCAGCAACTTGGCCGGGCCGCTGTCGGCGGCGTCCATCAACGCCACCAGCGCCGACGAGAGGCCGGCGTGGGCCAGCGCAAACGCGCCGACGCGGGCGAACGACAGTGTGTTGATGAGGATCTGCAGCGTCTTCTCGAGCCCTTCGCCCAGGGCGGTGAAGGCCGCCGCGATGCGCCGTTCCTGCCAGGCATGGCCCAGACACCAGGCCAGCGTGCCCAGCGCCGCCACGGTCAGGCCGGCGGGCTCGATGAAGGCGGTGAGCAGGCCGAGGTAGACAACGACCAGCCAGGCGTCGGTGCGCAGCCAGCGCGCCGTTTCGCCGCGCCACACCGCGGCCAGCGCGTCGAGGCCCAGGCCCAGCGTCAGCAGCAGCGCGCCGCCGGCCAGCGGTGCCAGCAATACGGCCAGCGGCGCGTCCAGCGGGTGCAGCCACAGCGCGGGCGGCATGAAGGGCAGGCCGTGCAGGCCGAAGCAGCTGCCGAAGACGAAGCCGAAGACGGCCGCCGACAAGCCCCCCACCATCAGCAGCCGCGCGACGGCAAAACGCCGGCGCAACCACCAGCCGCCGGCGGCCAGCACCAGGCCCTGGCCGACGTCGCCGAACATGTAGCCGAACATCAGCGGCACGGCCACGGCGAGCAGCACGCTGGGGTCGGCCTCGGTCGACGCCGGCATGCCCAGGGCGCGGCTGAAGATCTCGAAGGGCCGAGCCCACGGCGGGTTGCTCAGCAGCAGCGGCGCGTGCAGGCCGACCGGCGGCGGCGCGTGGCGCAACAGCGCGCGGGCGCCACTGGCCTGCAGCGCCTGCACCAGCGTGCGGCCGCTGGCGTCGCTGCACCAGCCGGTCACCCAGCACAACAGTGCGCCGGCCTCCAGCGCGTGCACGTTGTCCAGCAGCCACTGCAGGCGGTGCACGTCGCCCAGGGCGCGTGTCAGGTCGTGGCGGGTTTCCAGCGCCTGCAGCGCGGCGTGCGCGCCGGCCTGCACCCGCACCAGCGTCTGCAGGCGCTGCGGCAGGTGCCGGGCGGGGTCGAGCGCGGGGTCGCGCAGCCAGGCGGGCAGTTCGTGGCTGCTGCCCTTGAGCGTGCTGACGCGCTGCGCCAGGGTCTGCAGTGCCGCAGCTTCGCCGGCCACCAGCAGGTGCGCCGCGTGGTCGATGAAAAGCAGGCTGGACAGCGTGTGCGGCCCGCCCGGCACGCTGGCCAGCGTGGCCACGGCATCGGCGCCGGCGGGCAGCACGAACAGCCGCACCTGCACCAGCGGGCCGGCGCTGGCGAGCTCGTGCGCGGGCAGCGGGCTGCCGGCGCGTGCATCGAGCACCCGCGCCCACAGCCGCAGTTCGCTGACCTCGGCTTCGGCGCGCTGCAGCACGCGGATGTGCGGCTCGGCGTCCAGCGCCCAGGCGCGCAGCGTGCGCAGGCCCTGCTGCAGTGCGTGTGCCGGGGCGTCGGGGAAGGGTGAAGGCCGGCAGGCCGCGGCGGCAGGCCAGTAGGCGCTGTAGCGGGTTTCGAGTTCGGCGAACTGCGCCAGCAGCGGCAGCACGGCCTCGGGCTCGGCGGGCAGGCCCGCGCCGGGGCGCGCGTCGAGCTCGACGGCGCCGGTGCGCGCCAGCGCTTCCAGCACCAGCGTGGCGTCGTCGCGTGCCGTCAGCACCTCGAACCAGCGGGCGGGGCGCGGGCGCAGCATCAGGTGGCCTCGGCCAGCGGGGGGAAGAGCGCGCGCAGCAGCAGTTCGCCGCGCAGCCGTTCGAGGTCGAGCGCACACAGCGCCAGGTGCACAAACGCCGCCGCCGGCTCGGCCGCGGCACGCCGCACCCAGGGCGCCAGCCGCGCCTGCAGCGCGCGGCGCAACAGCGTGCCGCTGCCCGCGGGTGCCGTGGCAAAGGCCGCGGCGTGGGCCTGCAGCAGCGTGGCGACGGTGTGCAGGCTGTCGTCGGTGCGGCGCAGCGGTTGCGGCAGGCGGCGCTGCCATTCACGCTGCCAGGCACTGCCCAGCGTCTGCGGTGCAGGCCAGGCGGCGGCCAGTGCCGCGGCCTCGGTGGTGGCCAGCGTGGCGGCCCTGGCCGACGGTGCTGCCGCGCCGAGCGTACGCAGCAGCGGTTCGTCGTGCATCCCCGGTTGCACCGCGCCGCCACGCGCCAGGTGCTGCAGCGCCGGCAGCAGCGGCAGCAGCGCGCACCAGTCCAGCGCCGGCTGCCAGGCCGCCGGCATCCAGCCCGAGACCTCGGCGACCACCGCGCGCCAGTGGCCGCGCAGCACGGCCTCGATCTCGTGCGCGCTGCTGTGCGGCGTGAGCCCCACGACCCAGGCGCGCAGCGGCGAGCTGCGTGCGGTGTCGAGCAGCGCCGTGAACTCGCGTGGGGTTTCCAGCCGCTGCCAGGCGATGTCGTCGGCGCGCTGGCCGTGGCGGGCCTGCAGGCGGGCCTGCGCGTACTCGAGGCTGCCGCATTCGATCACGGGGGGCCTCCCGTCAGATCGGCGGCCAGCGCGTGGACGGCGAGTGCCAGGCGGGCCTGGTCGTGTGGCGTCAGCACATGGGGCTGCGCCATCGCCGCGGCCTGGGTGTCGAGCGCTGCGGTGCGGGCCTGACCTTCACGTTCGAACGCCTCGGTGACGCGGCGGCTGCGGCGCTCGGCGCGTGCGGCGATGGCGCGGGCCTCGGCGCGTGCACTTTCGGCCAGCTGCAAGGCTGCAACCTGTGCGGCCGCGATGGCCTCGTGCGCCGCACGTTCCTGGCGCAACACGCAGGCGATGGCCTCGTCTGCCGTCGTGGCGGCGGGTGGGGGGGGCGGGTCCAGTGCCATGTCGCGCAACCATCCCGGGCCGCGGTGTGCGGCAGCGCCCGGCGTCGCGTCGCGGTGCGGGCAGTTGCAGTATCCGGCCGCGTATCGCGGCGCCGGATTGACCTGCCGCAACAAGCCCGGCGATGGGCCCGCGCCAGTGCGCCACAGGCTGCGAGACCACTTGCCAAGGCCTTGCGCGGAGCCGGCCCTGCCACTGCGCTGCAGGCCCTCGCAGGCGGGAAACAGTCCGCCGGGGCTGGTTCCCGTCCGGCTCGCGCCCTTGGGCGCTTCAGCGGTTCAGCAACGCTTCTTCGACCGCGAGGTGTTCGCGGTAGAGCGAGGTGAACTCGGCCAGCGCCGGGCGCAGGAAGTCGGTGTGGCCGGGCGCGTAACCTTGGGCCACGGCCTGCAGGTGCGGTTCGAGTTCGAGCCAGTCTTCCTCGATCCAGTTGTGGTCCTGCTGCAGGCGCTGCACCTGGGCCCGCACGGCGGCGTCGTGGCCGGCCAGCAGCGCCGGGAAGACCTGGGTCTCCTCGGCTTCGTGGTGGGCGCGCGCCGGCCCGTTGAAGTAGGTGCAGGCCTGGGCGGCGAGCCGCGCGACCTGCGCCTGCTGCGCCGGCTGCGGCAGCAGCTGCGCCAGCAGTTCCATCTGCGTCAGCACGCGGTCGATCTGGCGGTGCGTCTCGTCCATCGTCTCGGGGGCCGGCAGGGGCGGCACGTCGAGGCGGCGGGGGCGTGCGGGGCGGCGGGTGGCTGCGGACATGGTGTCTTCGTTGAGGGGGTCTGCGGCCATTGTTCGGCGTGCGGGCCGGCCTTGCCCTTGTGCGAGATCAAGCCGGCACAAAAACCCGTGTGCGCTTGATGCCGGTCACGGGATGCCGCCGCGTGGTCTTCTGCGCCGCGTGCCAGGGTGACAGACTCCCGGACGTTCGCTGCCGCGGCCACGGGGTCAGGTGCAGTGCAGTACGTGTGGAGCAGTGGCATGCAGGAATCAGCCGTCGACGGCCCGGTCTGGGACGTCATCGTCGTGGGGGCAGGCATCTCCGGCCTGGTCGCCGCACACCAGGCCCGGCGCGCCGGCCTGCGCGTGCAGGTGCTCGAAGCGGGCACGCAGCCCGGTGGCGTGATCGCCAGCGTGGCGCACCAGGGCTGCCTGTACGAACGCGGGCCCAACAGCGCGATGGACACCACGCCGCTCATCGGCGCGCTCGTGCACACGCTGGGCCTGGACGCGCAGCTGCGCTATGCGTCGGAGGTTTCGAACACACGCTACGTGGTGCGCGACGGCAAGCTCACCGCCTTGCCGACGTCGCCGGGCGCCTTCCTGTCGACGCCGCTGTTTTCGCTGTCGGCCAAGCTGGCATTGCTTCGTGAACCCTTCGTGAGCAAGGCCGCCGCGGGTGTGGAGGAGTCGATCGCGGCCTTCGTGCGCCGGCGCCTGGGTACCGAGTTCCTCGACTACGCCATCGACCCTTTCGTGGCCGGCATCTACGCCGGCGATCCGGAGCAGATTTCGGTGCCCGCGGCCTTCCCGAAGCTGCACGCGCTGGAGCAGCGCTGGGGCAGCCTGATCAAGGGCCAGATTCTCGGCGCCGGTGAACGCCGGAAGCAGAAGGAAGAGGCCAAGAACACGGCGAAGAGTTTTGCCTTCCTCGGTGGCATGCAGGTGCTGACGGACGCGCTGGCGGCGGCCGCGGGCCCGGTGGCGCTGGGCACCCGAGTGACGCGGCTGCAGCGCGACGCGCAAGGTGTGTTCACGCTGCACGCGGACCAAGGCGGCAGCGCCACCACCTGGCGCGCCCGCGCCGTGGTGCTGGCCACGCCCGCCGACACCGCGGCGACGCTGGTGCGTGAACACCAGGGCGACGCCGCCGATGCGCTGGACGCCATCCACTACGCGCCCGTGGCCACCGTGGCCACCGCCTACCCGCGGGCCGGCATCCAGCACGCGCTAGACGGCTTCGGTTGCCTGGTGCCGCGCAAGGCACAGCGCCAGGTGCTGGGCATCCTGTTTTCCAGCAGCATGTTCGAGGGTCGCGCCGGCCCCGGCACGGCGCTGCTGACGACCTTCGTCGGTGGCCTGCGCCAGCCGCAGCTGCCGGGCCTGCCGGAAGACGAGATCGGTGCGCTGGTGCAGGCCGAGCACCAGGCCCTGCTCGGCGCAAGCCAGGCGCCGCTGTTCCAGCGCGTGACGCGCTGGCCACGCGCCATTCCGCAGTACACGCTGGGGCACCTGGGTCGCGTGGCGCGCGCCGAGGCCGCGCAGCAGGCGCTGCCGGGGCTGTTCTTCTGCGCCAACTGGAAGGGCGGCGTCTCGGTCGGCGACTGCATCAAGAACGGCCACCTCGGCGCCGACGCCGTCGCCGCCCACCTGCACGCGCGGGGCTGAAGGGGCAGCGCGGCCCGCGGCTACTTCTTGATTGGTGGCTTCGCCACCTGACCGGCGGCGTTGACGCCGCGTGGCTTGGGCGGTGCCGGACGCTTGCCGTCGATGACATGCATCAGCGCCAGCACAGGGTGGCGCAGCAGCATGCGCGGGCCGGCGTAGCGCATCACCACGCGTGTTTCTTCGCGCTGCTTCGGGCCGTAGCAGTGGATCTGGCAGTTCACGCAGGTCGGCTTCTCGGGGCCGAAGGGGCAGGCCGCCAGGCGCTTGCGTGAATAGGCCAGCAGCCCCGCGCATTCGGGGCACAGGCCTTCGGCGTCGACGGCGGTGCGGTCGTGGTTGTCGCTGCAGTTCAGGCGCAGCATGGCTTCCATGGTGGCCTGTTCGCGCTTCAGGCGCGGTGTCTGCAGGCGCGCGGCGCGGCGGGCCGCGCCTTCGCTGAGCGGTGGTTCGAGCTCGTTTTCCATGGCGCGATTGTTCCGGTGCCGCGGCGGGCGGGCCCTGCGTTGCATCAAAGCGGTGCATGCCCGTGCCGCCTATGCTGCGCGGCATGGAGACAAGCTCACGCTCTGCCGTCTGGCCGCTGCTGGCACCCGCGCTGGCGCTGCTGCTGCTGGCGGCGCACTTCTACCGCGCCGCGGCCTGGCCGCTGCTGGGGGTGACGCTCTTGCTGCTGGCCCTGCTGGCGCTGCGGCGCCGCTGGGTGCCGCGCCTGCTGCAGCTGGCCCTGCTGGCCGGCGCCGCCGAATGGCTGTGGACGGCTGCGCTGCTGGCGCAACAGCGCCTGGCGCTGGGGCAGCCCTGGCTGCGCATGGCACTGATCCTGGGTGCCGTGGCCTTGCTGACGCTGGCCGCGGCGCTGGTGTTCCGCAGCAGGGCGCTGAAGTTGCGCTACGCGGGGGCCTGAACGCCGATTCAGGCTTCGGGGCGCCGCCACATCCACAGCGCCACGGCCGTCATCGTGACGACGGCCGGCGCCAGCGCCCAGCCGGGCACGCCGATGGCCCACATCACCGCGGCACTGGCGGCCATCATGGCGCTGGACAGCCACTTCGCGCGCCGCGGCACGGCGCCGCGCTCACGCCACTGCCGCACCGTGGCGCCATGGCGCGGGTGCTGCAGCAGCCAGGTTTCCAGCGCGGGCCAGCCGTGGCCACCGGCCCAGGCCGCCAGCAACAGGAAGGGCACGGTCGGCAAGCCCGGCAGCACCACACCCACCGCCCCGAGCGCCAGGGCGACCACCGCAAGCGTGCGCCACAGCAGCAGCTTCAGCGCACGCGTCAGCATGCCGGGCTGAGGGCTGAGGGCTCAGGGCGCCGCAGGCCGCAGGGTTACTTCTTGACGCTGGCGTCTTCGACGATCACGCCGTAGGCGTAACCCGGGCCCACCGTGACGTCGGTGCGCACCACGCCACGCGCGGTGACGATGTCGCCCACCGCTGCGGTGTCCTTGCTGGTGACGATGATGTCGTTGCTGCCGTCCTGCGCCTTGCCCGAGCCGTCTTGCAGGTGCAGCCAGTTCTTGCCCATGATGCCGGTGTTGACCTTCACGACGCGGGCGCGGATGAGCACCGTCTTGTCCTTCAGCTTCGCCTTGCCCTGCACAACTTCGGCCACGGTGCGGGCGTCGGCGCCGCTGGCCTTGGGCACCGGCGTGGTGGCGATGGCGGGTGCGGTGGCGCCGCCGGGCGCGTGCATCGCGCCGGGCATGCCGCCGGACATGGCGCCAGCCATGCCGCCCTGCATCGCGGGCGGCGGCCCGCCGGCCGCCATCTTCGGGCCCGGGCCGGCGATCTGGCCGAAATAGACGCGGTCGAAGCGGCGCTTCAGCGCCTTGCTCTCGAAGTTGTCCATCGGCATCGCGTTGGCAATGGTGACCTTGGCCCCCTTGGCCACGGCGGTGGTCGTGACGGCGGCCCAGGCTTCGCCGCTGGCGGTCTTCATGCGGATGTAGGTGTAGCTGTCGACGTTCACGACTTCCAGCACCTCGCCTTGCAAGGTGTTGGCCGACTGGGCCGTGGCCGCCAGGGGCAGCGCGAGGGTGACGGCAAGGGCCAGGCCGGCAAGCCGGTGCAGGGTGTTCATGGGGCGGACTCCGGGTTCAAGGAAAAGCGGGGCGGGCCGGCGCAGGGCTCAGCGCCGAGACGGCGCAGGCGTGGCGCTGGCAAGCACCTGCGAAGGTGGCGGCAGGCGGTAGAAGGTTTCGTTCAGGTAGCGTGCCACGTGGTCGATGTCCTCGTCGCTCCAGGCCAGCTGGTCGGTGGCCTGCCAGCGCCGCACCTGGGCGCGCAGGCTGGCCCAGTCGACGACCTGCTTTTTCTCGCGCCAGTGCATCTGGCTGTTATGGCAGGTCAGGCAGTGTGTGCCGTAGAGCAGTTCACCGCGCGTCTGGGCCCATGCGCTGCCGGGCGTGCTGGCGCACAGCGTGACGAACAGGGCCAACGTCGCTGGACGGAAGGCGGGCAGGGACAGGAGGAAGGTCAAGGGGAGGGTCAAGGTCTCTCGCGGCTGCAGCTTTCCACCAGGTAGAGGATAGACCGGTAAGGCATCTCGGCCATTTCGGACAACCCGATCTCGCAGGTGCGGCTGGTCGCGTAACCACTGTCGCACCCGGCGGGCAGCGCGGCCTTGAGATGGCGCAGGGCATGCTCATTCAGTTCCGGCCGCATGAAACCGCGTTCACCCGCAAAACCGCAGCACTGCACCTGGTCCACCGCCACCACCTGCGCACTGCAGCGGCCGGCGATGGCCATCAGCTTGTCGGCCGTGCCCATCTTGCGCACGCTGCACACCGGGTGCACGGCCACGGCCTGCGGCTGCGGCGTGAGCTTCAGGCGCGGCAGCAGCGTGTCGTGCACGAACTCGACGCTGTCGTGCAGCGGCAGCCTTCCGGCCACGAACTTCTTCATGCGGTAGGCGCAGGGGCTGGTGTCGAAGACGACCGGCCAGCGGCCGCCTTCGCTGGCCTCGGTGAGTGCGGCTTGGAGCTCGGCCGACTTCAGGTTCGCGGCGTCGTTCAGGCCCTTGCTCTCGAAGGGCTGGCCGCAGCACAGGCCGGCCATCTGCGCCGGGTAGACGACGTCGAAGCCGGCGCGCTGGAACAGGCGTTCGGCCACGTTGGGCAGCATGTCCAGCCCGTCGTCACCACGCTGCGCGCCCATGCTGCGGGCAGCGCAACTCGGGAAGTAGACCAGCCGTTCGGCGCGCTGCAGCGGCTGCGCCCTGGGCACGAAGTGGATGGGGCGCGGCAGCATCGGCGACCACTTGGGCAGGCCGCCGTCGGTGAACTTGCGCAGGCCGTCCAGCGCGCCCTTCATGGCGCCGGTGCCGACGACGCCGTGCAGCAGGTCGGCCGCGCCCAGGCCCAGGCGCACGCCGGCCGTCAGGCCACCGTAGTGCCTGGCGGCCAGGTCGGCCACCTTCTTCGCCAGCGGGCCCTTGCTGCGCCCGCGCAGCGCCTTGATCAGCAGTCCGGTCTCGATGCCCACCGGGCAGGCCGTGGCGCACAGGCCGCAGGCGGCACAGGTCTCGATGCCCTGGTAGTCGTACAGGGTCTTCAGCTCGGCGGTGCGCTGGGGCTCGCTGCCGGTGGCTTCCAGGCGCGAGATCTCGCGCCAGCCGACGATGCGCTGGCGCGGCGACAGCGTCATGCCACGCGACGGGCACTTGGGCTCGCAGAAGCCGCACTCGATGCACTTGTCGACGATGGGGTCGGCGGCCGGCAGCGGTTTCAGGTTCTTCAGGTGCGACTGCGGGTCGGCATTCAGGATCACGCCCGGGTTCAACAGCCCCTGCGGGTCGAGCAGCGCCTTGATCTTCTGCATCACCCGGAAGGCCGGTGTGCCCCATTCCATCTCGACGAACGGCGCCATGTTGCGGCCGGTGCCGTGTTCGGCCTTCAGCGAGCCGTCGTACTTCTTCACCACCATCTCGCACACCACGTCCATGAAGCGGCGGTAGCGGTCGACCTCGGCGGCGTCGCCGAAGTCCTGCGTGAAGACGAAGTGCAGGTTGCCTTCGAGCGCGTGGCCGTAGACGATGGCCTCGGGGTAGTTGAACTCGACGAACAGACGCTGCAGGTCCTGCACGGCCTCGGCCAGGCGTTCGACCGGGAAGGCGACGTCTTCGATGATCACCGTGGTGCCGGTGCGGCGCACCGCGCCCACGGCCGGAAAGATGCCCTTGCGCACGTTCCACAGCGCGGCCGACTCGGCGGCGTCGGCGGTGAAGCGCAGCGGGGCGGCCAGCGGCGTGCCGTCGAGCGCGTCGGCGATGGCGTCGATCTTCACCGACAGCGCCACTGCGGTGGCCGCACGGGTCTCGACGAGCAGTGCCGCGCCGTCCGCGGGCAGTTCGCGCAGGCCGGCGGGCATGCCGGGCTTGTCCTGCACGGCGCGCAGCGACGCGCGGTCGAGCAGTTCCACCGCCACCACCGGGCTGGGCTTGAGCTGGGTCACCGCGCTGCAGGCGGTTTCCAGCGCGTCGAAAAGAATGAGGGCGCTGGCCTTGTGCGCGTGCTCTTCGACCGTGAAGTAGGTGACCTCGCTCATGAAGCCCAGCGTGCCTTCGCTGCCGATCATCAGGTGGGCCAGGATGTCGATCGGGTCGGTGTAGTCCACCAGCGCGTTCAGGCCGTAGCCGGTGGTGTTCTTGAGCCGGTACTTGTGGCGGATGTGGGCCGCCAGGCTCTTGTCTTCGTGCACGCTGCGGCCCAGTTCGGTCAGGCCTGCGATGAGTTCGGGCCGCTGCGCGGCGAAGCTGGCGCGGCTTGCGGCATCGCGCGTGTCGAGCAGCGTGCCGTCGGCCAGCACCAGGCGCAGGCCGGCCAGCGTCTTATAGCTGTTCTGCGCCGTGCCGCAGCACATGCCACTGGCGTTGTTGGCGGCAATGCCGCCGATCATCGCGGCGTCGATGCTGGCCGGGTCGGGCCCGATCTTGCGGCCGAGCGGCGCCAGCCGCCGGTTGGCCGCCGCGCCGATGACACCCGGCTGCAGCGTGATCGTGCTGGCGTCGGCCGCCACGCTCATGCCCTGCCAGCCGTCGCCCAGCAGCACCAGCACCGAATCGCTGAGCGCCTGGCCCGACAGGCTGGTGCCGGCGGCGCGGAAGGTGACGGGCGTGTTCAGCGCCGCGCAGCAGCCGATGACGCGCCGCACCTCGTCCTCGTTCGTCACCACCACCACCAGCTGCGGCAGCAGCCGGTAGAAGCTGGCGTCACTGCCCCAGGCCAGCAGGCGCAGCGGGTCGGTGACCAGCCGCGCCGCCGGGATGAATGCGCCCAGCTCGCGGTGCAGGGTGTCGTAGGGCGCTTGCATCAGCGCGCGCTCAGTGCACCACCATCAGCGTGAACGGCCAGACGTAGGCCTGCAGCGTCACGTACAGCCCCACCAGGCAGGCCAGGGCCACCGAGTGGAAGAAGACGTAACGCAGGATGTCGCCCTCGTGATTGAACCAGCGTGTGGCGGTGGAGGCCACGACGATGCTCTGCGCGTCGATCATCTTGCCCATCACGCCGCCGGAACTGTTGGCGGCGCCCATGAGGTTGGGGCTCAGGCCCAGCTGCTCGGCCGCCACCTTCTGCATGCCGCCAAAGAGGACGTTGCTGGCGGTGTCAGAGCCCGTCATGGCCACACCGATCCAGCCCATCAGCGTGCCAAAGAAGGGGTAGAAGACACCGGAGTTGGCGAAGGCGAGGCCCAGCGTGGTGTCGGTGCCCGAGAAACGCGTCAGCGTTCCCAGCCCCAGCATCAGCACAATGGTCAACAGCGAATAACGTACCAGCACCAGGGTGCTGACGAATTGCTTGACGATGTCCAGCGGCCTGTACTTCATCACCAGCGCGCCGATGATGGCCGCCAGCAGGATGCCGGTGCCCGTGGCCGAGAGCAGGTTCAGCGTGTAGACGGCGCTCTCGAGGTGCGGAGTGGGCACCACCGGCGGCACTTTCTGGATCAGGTTGTGCAGACCGTCGATCGGGAACTTGGGCGCGAACAGGCCGTTCAGGAACTTCTTCACTGGCGGCAGGCCCCAGATGAAGACGAACACGGTCAGGATGGCCCAGGGCGTCCAGGCGCGCACGAGATCGGCACGCGCGTGGCGCGTGATGGGGCCCGGCGCCTTGGCCTCGTGGGCGCTGATGTCCTTGCCGCGCATCGTCGGTGAAGTCCAGATCACCTTGGGCTGCCAGACACGCAGGAAGGCGATCAGGCAGACCATCGAGACGATGGCCGCGATGATGTCCACCAGCTCGGGGCCGATGAAGTTCGACACCAGGAACTGCGGGATCGCGAAGGACAGCCCCGTGACCAGGATGGCCGGCCAGATGTCCCACATGGCCTTGCGGCCGGCAAAGGCCCAGATCAGCCAGAAGGGCACCATCAGGCTGAAGAGGGGCAGCTGGCGGCCGATCATCGCGCTGACTTCCATCAGGTCGTAGCCGTGCACCTGCGCCAGCGTGATGACCGGCGTGCCGAGTGCGCCGAACGCGACCGGCGCGGTGTTGGCGATGAGGCTCAGGCCCGATGCCGCCAAGGGGCTGAAGCCCAGGCCGATGAGGATGCCGGCCGTCACTGCCACCGGTGTGCCGAAGCCCGCCGCGCCCTCGAAGAAGGCGCCGAAGCAGAAGGCGATCAGCAGCAGTTGCAGGCGTCGGTCTTCGGTGATGCCGGACAGCGAGTCCTGCAGGATCTTGAAGCTGCCGTTCTTCTCGGCCAGCTGCTGCAGGAAGATGATGTTCAACACGATCCAGCCGATGGGCAGCAGGCCCGTGAAGCCGCCGTACATGGCCGCGCGGCCCGCCATGTCCACGGGCATGCCGTAGGCGAACACCGCCACCACCACGGCAGCCAACAGGCCCAGCCCGGCGGCGAGGTGCGCCTTCATGTGCAGGAAGCCCAGGCAACCCAGCATCACCACGATGGGCACCGCGGCCAGCGCGGTGGAGATGATCATGTTGCCGAACGGGTCGTAAATTTGTTGCCAGACCATGGTGGCTGTCTCCTGCGTCGTTGTTGTAGGCGTGGTGGGCGTACTGCGCGGTGAGATGCGGAACGGCGGCCCGAGCCCGTTCAGCCGGAAATCAAGAGGATGTGCAGCCGCCTCGGCCCATGGGCGCCGAGCTGGATGGTCTGTTCGATGTCGGCCGTGCGCGACGGGCCCGAGATGATGTTCACGGTGCGCGGGATGGGCTGCCCGTTGGCGCGCCACTTCGCCCACAGGTCCTCGAAGTGGGCGACGACCTGCGCCTCGTGCACGACGACGACGTGGTTGTCGGGCACGAAGTTCAGCGTGCTGGGGGTGTCGGCGCCCGACAGCGTGACGATGCCGCCCGATTCGGCCACCGCCGCAAAACAGGGCGTGACGCTGCTCAGGTCTTCGCGCACCGCGGCGCCGTACTGCACCTGCAGCTCGGCCGGCCAGGCCAGCGCACGCAGCGCGCCCGAGGCCCGTACCTGCGGTGGCACCGGGATGGCGACAAGGTAGCGCAGCACCGCAGCACCCACCTCGTCCATCGAGGACAGGCGCTCGACGGTGGCCGCCTTCTCTTGCATCTTGGCGACGAAGCGCTCGACCACGCCGCCCGCGAAGGCCGGTATCGGGCCCGGGCCGGGCAGGGGCGTGACGGGCACGGCCGCCGGGCCGCTGCGGCCGAGCGACTGACGGATCTGGGCCAGCACCTTTTCGCGGCCGCCGCTGCTGCCTGCATTCATCGGCCCGCTCCCTTGCGATGCTTCCAGGCCTGCTGGAAGGTCTGGTCCTGCGGTGCGGGCAGGTCGCGTGTGTCCGTCCAGCCGGCGGCCAGCGGCAGCCAGCTCAGCACGCCGCGGCGCCGGCCCAGGCGGTGCATGAGCGGAATGCCGATGCCCATCAGCAGGTGGTACAGCGGCGCGCGCTTCGCCACCCAGGCCCAGGACTGCAACGCCAGCTTCACCGGCCAGTGGGTCAGCCCGCGTTCGAACTGCTGGCGGCGGATCTCGCGCAGCAGCCCGGGCAACGGAATCTTCACCGGGCACACGGTCTGGCAGCGGCCGTTCAGCGTGCAGGCGTTCGGCAGGTCGTAGGCCGTGTCGATGCCGTTGATCAAGGGCGTCAGCACCGAGCCCATCGGGCCCGGGTAGACCCAGCCATAGGCGTGCCCGCCCACCGCGGTGTAGACGGGGCAGTGGTTCAGGCAGGCGCCGCAGCGGATGCAGCGCAGCATCTCGCGGAAGGGGCCGCCGAGCATCTTCGAGCGGCCGTTGTCGACCAGCACCACGTGGTATTCCTGGGGGCCGTCGAGGTCGCTCATTTCCCCATTGACGCGCCGCGGGCCCGTGCTGACGGTGGTGTAGGTCTCGGTTTCCTGCCCCGTGGCGCTGCGCGCCAGCAGGCGCAGGAAGGTGGTGGCGTCGTCCAGCGTCGGCACCACGCGCTCGATGCCGCTGGTGACGATGTGCACCCGCGCCAGCGTCTGCGTCAGGTCGCCGTTGCCTTCGTTGGTGACGATGATGCTGGAGCCGGTTTCGGCGACCAGGAAGTTGCCGCCGGTGATGCCGACGTCGGCCTCGAAGTAGTGGCGGCGCAGCACCTGGCGCGCCTCGTTCACCATCTCGCTCACCTCGGTGAGGTGCTTGGTGTAGCCCAGCGGCCGGTGCGCGGTGTCGAAGAGGTCGGCCACCTGGGCACGAGTCTTGTGCACCGCCGGCACGATGATGTGGCTGGGCGGCTCGTGCGCGAGCTGGATGATGTATTCGCCGAGGTCGGTCTCGACCACCTTGTGCCCGGCGGCTTCCAGCGCGTCGTTGAGGCCGATCTCCTCGCTGACCATCGACTTGCCCTTGGTGATGGTCTTCGCACCCACGCGCTTGCAGATGCCCAGGATGATCTCGCGTGCCTCTTCGGCGGTGGACGCCCAGTGCACATGCCCGCCCCGGCGCGTGACCTCGGCTTCGTACCGTTCGAGGTAGGTGTCCAGGTTCGCCAGCACGTGTTCCTTGACCTCGCGCGCACGTTCGCGCAGGGCCTCGTACTCGGGCAGCGCGGCCACCTGCGCCGCGCGCTTGGCGACGAAGCCGCCGCTGGCGTGGTTCAGCGCGGCTTGCAGGCGTTTGTCGTGCAGCGCGACGGTGACACGTTGCGGGAAGGTGTTGGTCGGGGCGTGCATCAGCGGGCCCCGCTTTCGCCCTGGGCTTCACCGATCGCGGGTGCGGCGCCCATGCCGGCCAGCACCTCGGCGGTGTGCAGCACGCGCACCGTCATGCCCTGGCGTTTCATGCGCCCGGCGATGTTCAGCAGGCAACCCAGGTCGCCGCCCAGCAGCGTGGTGGCGCCGCTGGCCTGCACGTTCGCGATCTTGTCGTCGACCATCTTGGTCGAGATCTCGGGGTACTTGACGCAGAAGGTGCCACCGAAGCCGCAGCACTCCTCGGTGCCCTCCATCTCCACCAGCTTCAAGCCCTGCACGCCGGCCAGCAGCTGGCGCGGCTGGCGCTTGATGCCCAGTTCACGCAGGCCCGCACAACTGTCGTGGTAGGTGGCGGTGCCGTCGTAACGCGCCGCCACCGCCCGCACCTTCATCACGTCGACGAGGAAGCTGGTCAGCTCATGGCTGCGGCGCGACAGGTCCTCGGCGCGTGTGCGCCAGGCGGCGTCGTCAGCCGTGGTGCCCGAGAAGAGTGCCGGGTAGTCGTGGCGCAGCGTGCCCATGCACGAGCCGGAAGGCCCGACCACGGCGTCGAAACCCTCGAAGGCGGCGATGACCTTCATCGCGATCTGCCGCGCGTCGACACTGTCGCCGCTGTTCAGTGCAGGCTGGCCGCAGCAGGTCTGCGCGGAAGGCACCTCGACGGTGCAGCCGGCGTCTTCCAGCAGCTTCACCGCGGCGAAGGCCACGCTGGGCCGCATCAGGTCGGCCAGACAGGTGACGAAGAGTCCTACGCGCATGGTTGACGAGCCTCCCGTGCCGGTCTGGGCAGGCTGCGACTCTAGCGGCGGGGCCGGCGCGCAAATTGATGCAGATCACTTAGGCGGTGTGCACGCGCCGCCTTGGTGCAAGTTCTGTTCGTCTTCGCCTTGAGCTGGGGCAATGTCAGGGTTTTCCATGGCACTACCATTTGTTCCAGGGCAAGACGCATGTTCGTGAGTTGCCCACCAACCGGGAAGTTCATGGACCAGCGCGTCTTCAAGCCTTTGCACACCCCTGCCTGCACGGTGGTGTGCTCGACCTGCAACCTGCGCGAGATCTGCCTTCCCGTCGGATTGACCCTGCCCGAGCTGGAGCAGGTCGATCAGCGCATGGTGACTTCGCGCCACAAGGTGGCACGCGGCGAGAAGCTGTTCCAGGCCGGCGACCGCTTCGAGTCGGTGTACGCGGTGTGGACGGGTTTTTTCAAGACCTGCATCGCGTCCAAGGACGGCCGTGAGCAGGTCACCGGGTTCCAGATGGGCGGCGAGCTGATCGGCCTGGACGGCATCGGCACGCGGCGCCACGAGGTCGACGCGGTGGCCCTCGAGGACTCGCAGATCTGCGTCATCACCTACACCGAGCTGGAGACGCTGGCGCTCGAGATCAACTCGCTGCAGCAACAGTTCCACCGCATCATGAGCCGCGAGATCGTGCGCAACCACAGCGTGATGCTGCTGCTGGGCAGCATGCACGCCGAGGAGCGGCTGGCGGCCTTCCTGCTGAACCTCACGCACCGGCTGCAGGCGCGCGGATTTTCGTCGTCGTCGGTCGTGCTGCGCATGAGCCGCGAAGAGATCGGCAGCTTCCTCGGCCTCAAGCTCGAGACGGTGAGCCGCACCTTCTCGAAGTTCCAGGCCGAAGGCCTGCTCTTCGTGCGCCACCGCCAGATCCAGATCACCGACCCGGTGGGCCTGCAGCAGCTGATCGACGGCGACGCCGCGGTGGCCTAAGCCCGGTCGGCCGCGCCGCGCTTGCGGTTGGGACAGCTGGCGCACGAGATCTTCTCGCCATTGGCCGTGTGCAGCGCCGGCCCGCCACACGAGCCGCGCAGGCAGGGGCGCTTGAAGATCACGCCGATGGCCATGCCCAGCATGCCCAGCGCCAGCAGCGCCAGCACCACCAGGAACATCGGCAGCAGGCCGCTCAGGTCCACCCTGTGTGCTCCTCAGGCCGCCCGCGCCGTGCGCAGGGCCTGGAACGCCGCGGTGCTGTGGTCGGCGAGCCGGCCGTCGGCACCACCCACGATGAAATGCGCCGCCAGGTCCAGCCGCCGTGCCAGGGCCAGGCCGTCTTCGGGCCCCAGCACGATGAGGGCCGTGGCCAGTGCGTCGGCCTGCATGCAGTCGGTCGCGACGACGGTGACCGACGCCAGGCCGTGCACGATGGGTTCTGCCGTCCTGGGATCGATCTCGTGCGAGTAGCGGCGGTGACCTTCCTCGAAGTAGATGCGGTAGTCGCCCGAGGTCGCCATCGCGGCGCCCGACAGCGGCACGACGAAGCGCGCCCGTTGTGGCACGGCGTCGGGCTCCTCGATGCCGATGCGCCAGGCCTGGCCTTGTGCGTTGCGGCCGGCGGTGCGCAGTTCGCCACCCACTTCGAGCATGTAGTGCGCGCAGCCCTCTGCCTGCAGCACCGCGGCGGCACGGTCGACGCCGTAGCCCTTGGCGATGCCGCCGAGGTCGGCCTGCAGCCCGGGCAGGTGCTTGGTGGCCAGGCCACGCGCGGGGTCGAGTGCGAGGTGGCGGTGGCCGGTGTTCGCGCGCCGCTGCTGCAAGGCCGCCGCGTCGGGCAGGCCGTGGCGTGTCTCGGGGCCGAAACCCCAGGCCAGCACCAGCGGTGCAACGGTGAGGTCGAAGGCGCCGCCGCTGAGCTCGGCCACGCGCTGCCCGGCTTGCAGCACCGTCATCAGCTCGGGCGACAGCGCCAGCGGCGTGCTGGCGGCGTGGCGGTTGAAGCGCACCAGTTCGGAGTCGGGCCGGTACAGCGACATGCGCCGGTCGACGGCGTCGAGCGCGTCCTGCACGTCGGCCTGCAGCCGGTCGAGGCGGGCCGGGCTGAGTGCCGCGCCGGCCAGGCGCACCGTGTAGCCGCTGCCCATGGTCTGGCCGCTGAAACGTTGTCCGCTGGCAGCGGCGGGTGGCGGCGGGTGGCTGTCGGTGCAGCCGGCCAGCGCCAGCGCGCCGAACGCGCCGGCCGCGCCGAGCAGCCGGCGCCGGCCGGGGCAGAGCAGGGTGTCCATCGGGGTCTCCAAAGGCTGCGGGGTGCGCATGGCGTCAGGCCGCCGTGCCGCTGCCGGCGCTGCGGATCTCGGCTTCGAGCCGGCCCTCGCCGTGGCGGATGAGGTGGTAGCTCAGGTCGCGCATCGACAGCAGGCCGAAGACCCGCGGGCCGTCGATGACCAGCAGGTGGCGGTGGCGGTTGATGTGCATCAGCGCCAGCGCCGCCTCGACCGTGGTGCCGGGCGAGACGAAGCGCACCTCGCGGGTCATGACCATCGAGATCGGTGTCGTCTTCGGGTCGCGGCCGGCGTGCACCACGCGTGTGAGCAGGTCGCGTTCAGTGAAGATGCCGTCGACCAGGCCGTCCTCGTTGCGGATGAGCACGGCGCCGACATGGCGGTCGGCCATCACGGCCACCGCTTCGACGACCAGCGCGCCGGCGTCCACGGTGATGAGTTCGTCGGTGACTGCCTTGTCGTCGATGACCGTTTGAACGGCTTGTTTCATGGTGCTGGTCTCCTCGCCCGTTAAAGACCGAAGTCGTCGAGCATGATGTTCTCGCGGTCGACGCCCATCTCCAGGCACATCTTGATGACCGCCTTGTTCATGACGTCGGGCCCGCAGAGGTAGTACTCGATGTCCTCGGGCGCCGGGTGCCGGGCCAGGAACTGATCGCGCAGCACCTTGTGGCGCACCAGGCCCACCGGGCCCGTCCAGTTGTCTTCCGGGCGTGGCTCGGAAAGCACGATGTGCCAGCTGAAGTTCGGATGCTCGGCCTGCAGCTTGTTGAATTCCTCTACGTAGAACACCTCGGAAAGGTTGCGTGCGGAATACCAGAACGTCATCTTGCGTTTCGACTTCAGCCGGATGAGCTGGTCGAAGATGTGGCTGCGCATCGGTGCCATGCCGGCGCCGGCGGCCACGAAACACATCTCCTTGTCGGTGTCGCGCGCGAAGAATTCGCCGAAAGGCCCGGCCACGGTGACGTGCTCGCCGGCCTTGAGGTGGAAGAGGTAGGAACTCATCTTGCCCGGCGGAATGTCGTTGCGGTAGTCGGGCGGAAAGACGATGCGGATGGTGAAGAGCAGCACGCCCTTTTCGAGCGGGAAGCTGGCCAGCGAATAACCGCGCTCGACGGGCTCGTCGACCACCGAGCGGAAGCGCCAGAGGTCGAACTTGTCCCATTCGGCGTGGAACTGCGGGTCGATGTCGATGTCGCGGTAGTTCAGCGCATGCGGCGGGCACGAGATCTGCACGTAACCCCCGGCGCGGAAGGGCACTTCCTCGCCCGCGGGCAGTTCGAGCTTCAGTTCCTTGATGAAGGTGGAGACGTTGCGGTTGCTCAGCACCTTGCAGTCCCACTTCTTGACGCTGAAGATCTCTGCCGGCACCTCGATGCGCATGTCGCGCTTGACCTTCACCTGGCAGGCCAGGCGGCAGCCGTGCTTGGCTTCCTTGCGCGAGATGAAGCCGGTCTCGGTGGGCAGGATGGCGCCGCCGCCTTCCTTTACGACGACCTCGCAGACACCGCAGGTGCCCTTGCCGCCGCAGGCCGACGGAATGAAGATCTTGTGGTGCGTCAGTGCGCCCAGCAGCGTGCCGCCTGCCGCCACCTTCATGACCTTGGAGGCATCGCCGTTGACGGTGATCGACACGTCGCCCGCCGGCACCATCTTGCGGCGCGCCAGCATCAGCAGCGCCACCAGCATCAGCACCACCGCAGTGAACATCACGACCGCCAGACCGATGGACAACATCGCCGCTTCCTAGAGCTGTATGCCCGAGAACACCATGAAGGCCATCGACATCAGGCCCGTGGTGATGAAGGTGATGCCCAGGCCGCGCAGGCCGGCCGGCACGTTGCTGTATTCGAGCCGCTCGCGGATGGCGCCCAGCGCGATGATGGCGATGGCAAAGCCGCCGCCCGAGCCGATGCCGAAGACGATGCTCTCGGGCAGGTTGTAGCTGCGCTCCTGCATGAAGAGCGAGCCGCCCAGGATGACGCAGTTCACCGCGATCAGCGGCAGGAACACGCCCAGCGAGTTGTAGAGCTCCGGCGCGTAGCGCTCGACCGCCATTTCCACCACCTGCGTGGCCGCGGCGATGGTGGCGATGAAGAGGATGAAGGACAGGAAGCTGAGGTCGACCGTGGCCAGCGAGGGGTGCAGCCAGGCCAGCGCACCTTCGGCCAGCAGGTGGTTCAGCAGCAGGTTGTTGAGCGGCACCGTGAGAACCTGCACGAAGACCACCGCCACGCCCAGGCCGATGGCGGTTTCGACCTTCTTCGCGCAGGCCAGGAAGGAACACATGCCCAGGAAGTAGGCCAGGGCCATGTTTTCCAGGAAGGCCGAGCGCAGGCCCAGGTTGAGGTAATGCTCCATCACGGCTTCTCTTGCAGCTCGGGCTTCCAGGTGCGCAGCGCCCAGACCAGCAGGCCGATGATGAACAGCGCCGACGGCGCCAGCAGCATCAGGCCGTTGGGTTCGTACCAGCCGCCGTCCTTGACCAGCGGCAGCACCGTGTAGCCCAGGAACTTCCCCGCGCCCAGCAGTTCGCGCAGCGTGCCCACCAGCACCAGCACCACCGAATAACCCAGGCCGTTGCCCAGCCCGTCGAGCGCCGATTCCCAGGGCGGGTTGCTCATCGCAAAACCTTCGGCGCGGCCGAGCACGATGCAGTTGGTGATGATCAACCCGACGAACACACTCAGTTCGAGCGACAGCTCGTAGAGCGTGGCCTTGAGCACCTGGTCGAAGACGATCACCAGCGTGGCGATGATGGCCAACTGCACGATGAGGCGGATGGCGGCCGGCGTGTGGTTGCGCACCAGGCTGACGGCGACGTTGGCCAGCATCGTCACCAGAATCACGCCGGCACTCATCACCAGCGCCTTGGCCACCGAAGTCGTGACCGCCAGCGCCGAGCAGATGCCCAGCACCTGCACGCCGATGGGGTTGTTCATCAGCACCGGGTCCAGCAGGATGGCCCGCTGCCGAGGCCCGAACCAGGCCGGCGGCCGGGCCGCAGGCAGGACTTCACCCGGTAACGCGCTCATGCGGGGGCTCCTTCGCGGAACTTCTTCAGGAACTTGCCGTAGCCCTGCTCGCCCAGCCAGAAACGCACGAGCTGGCTGACGGCCTTGCTCGTGATGGTGGAGCCGGACAGGCCATCGACGTGCATCGGGTCGGTCTCGGGCGGGCCGGCCGCACCCTTGATGACCTGGATGCCGACGTTCCATTGCGCATCGAAGGCCTTGCGGCCACGCCACAGCGCCTGCCAGGCGGGGTTGGCGATCTCGCCGCCCAGGCCCGGTGTTTCGCGCTGGTCGTAGTAGGTCAGGCCACGCACCGTGTTGCCATCGGGCGCCAGCGCCATGAAGCCGTAGATCTGGCCCCACATGCCCAGGCCCTCGATGGCGATGACGATCTGGTCGACGCGTTCACCCTTCTTGATCAGGTAGACGATGGCGTCCTTGGGCAGCCGGCGCACGCCGGCGCTGTTGACCGGCGCGACGCTGCTGGTGGCGGGGTCGTCGCGGGCGGCGCGCTGGTCGTAGCGGCGTGCGTCGCGGCCTTCTTCGGGCAGCAGTTCACCGCTGGCGAGGTCGACCAGGCGGGCCTGTATCGACTGCCGGAAGAGCGCCTCGACCTGCGCCGTGGTCACCGTGGCACCGGGCTCCACGAGGCCGGCCGCCAGCAACACGTTCTTCTCCTTGTAGAGCAACGCGTTGGCGGCCTGGCCGGGCCGCGTCAGCACGGCGGCGGCGGCGATCAGGGCCGCGCAGACGACACACACCACCGTGGCGAAGAGCACGGTGTAGCGCACCGCGTTGATGTCACGCTTCGCGGTGTCAGCCATGGCGGGCCCGCCTGCGGCGGATGTTGGCCTGCACGACGAAGTGGTCGATGGTCGGTGCCACCACGTTCATGAACAGCACGACGAGCATCACCGACTCGGGGTAGGCCGGGTTGAAGACGCGGATCAGCACCACCATCGCACCGATGAGCAGGCCGTAGATCCAGCGCCCGGTGTCGGAGTGCGGGCCGCTGACGGGGTCGGTGACCATGAAGACCATCGCGAAGGCCCAGCCGCCCAGCACCATGTGCCACCAGAAAGGCACCGCCATCCAGGGGTTGGTGGCCGAGCCGATGGCGTTCAGGCCCAGCGCCATGGCGATCGTGCCCAGGCACATCGACAGCATCAGCCGCCACGAGCCGACACCGGTGACGACGAGGATCACGGCGCCGATCAGGCAGGCCAGCGCCGAGGTCTCGCCCAGGCTGCCGGGCTCCAGGCCGATGAAGGCGTTCCACCACGAATGGCCCTGGTCGGTGAAGCTGCCTTCGGTGCCGCGGATCTTGGCCAGGATCGTGGCGCCCGAGTAGCCATCGACCGCAGCGCCGGGGGGCACGGCGGCCCAGACCTTGTCGCCCGACATCGCCGCCGGGTAGGCGAAGAAGAGGAAGGCGCGCATGGCCAGCGCCGGGTTCATGAAGTTCATGCCCGTGCCGCCGAACACTTCCTTGACCAGCACGACACCGAAGGCCACGCCCAAGGCGGCCTGCCACAGCGGCGTGGTCGGTGGCAGGATCAGCGGGAACAGCATGCCGGTGACGAAGAAGCCCTCGTTGACCTCGATCTTGCGCACGACCGAGAACAGCACCTCGAGCGACAGCCCGACGACCATGGTCACGATGTACAGCGGCAGGAAGTACAGGCCGCCGTGCACGACGTTGGCGACGAAGCTCTGCGGCGAATAACCCACGCCCAGCAGCCGCAGCACGGCGTGACGCCAGCCTTCCAGTTCACCCACGCGCGCCGGGTCGATGGCCAGGTTGGCCTGCAGCCCGGTGTTGTAGAAGGCCATGAAGACGCAGGGCAGCGTCGCGATGACCACCAGGATCATCATGCGCTTGAGGTCCATCGCGTCGCGCACGTGGGCACCGGTCTTGGTGACGTTGCCCGGCGAATAGAAGAAGGTGTCGGCCGCTTCGTACAGCGGGTAGAAACGCTCGAGCCGGCCGCCCGGATGGAAGGGCTTGCCGATGCGGTCGAGCAGGGCTCTCAGCGCGCGCATTCAGGTGGCCTCTTTCTCGATGCGGGTCAGCGCCTGCCGCAGCAGCGGCCCGTACTCGGCCTTGCCCGGGCAGACGAAGGTGCACAGCGCGAGGTCTTCTTCGTCGAGCTCGAGCGCGCCCAATGTCTCGGCGCGTTCGTCCTGGCCCATCAGCAGTGCACGCAGCAGGAAGGTGGGCATCAGGTCGAGCGGCATCACGCGCTCGAAGGCGCCGATGGGCACCATGGCGCGTTCGCCGCCATTGGTGGTGGTGTTCAGCGCCAGTTTCGGGTGGCGCATCCAGGCCCCGGCAACCACGCCCCAGATCGAGAACTTGTCGGTGCCGGGCTGGATCCAGCCGAAGAACTCGCGCTCCACGGCCTCGGCCAGCGCCGTGATCTGCAGGTGGTAGCGGCCCAGCCAGCCGTGCACCGGGCCGGCGGCGGTGCGGCCGTCGAGCACCGAGCCGGAGACGATGCGTTGTGCCCCGGGGGCGATCTCGCCCTGCGCCAGCACGTCGATGGACGCGCCCAGCCGCGTGCGCAGCAGCCGAGGCTGCAGCACGCTGGGCCCGGCCAGCGACACCACGCGCTCGACATCGAGCTGCCCGGTGCTGAACAGCTGGCCGATGGCGGCCACGTCCTGGTAGCCGATGTGCCAGGCGCAGCGTTCGTGGTCCACCGGACACAGCAGGTGGATGTGCGTGCCGGCGTTGCCTGCCGGGTGCGGGCCTTCGAAGACCTCGACCGAAACCTTGGGCAGTGCCGGCAGCGTGACCGCGAAACCCGATGCCACGCAGACGTAGGTGGGGCCATCGATCAGCTGCGCCAGCACGGCCACGCCGATGCGGAAGTCGTCGTGGCGGTCTGCCAGCACGGTGTTCACGTCGGGCGCGTGCGGGCGGGTGTCGATGGCGGTGATGAACAGCGCGCGCGGTGTGGTGTCCAGCCGCGGCACCTTGGAATACGGCCGCGTGCGCAGCGCGGTCCACAGGCCCGATTCGACGAGCAGTGCACGCACCTGCGCGGCGTCCAGCGCCGCGGGGGCCTTGCCGCTGAAGCTGGCGAAGGCAGGCTGGGTCTGCGGACCATCCGCGGTGTCGACGTCGATCACCAGCGACTGGAAGGCGCGGTACTCGCCGCGGTGCAGTGCGCTCACCGTGCCGGCGGCCGGCGCCGTGTAACGCACGCCGGGCGCCTGCTTGTCGTTGAAGAGCAGCTGGCCACGCTGCACGTGGTCGCCCGGTTGCACGTGGAAGCTGGGTTTCAGGCCAGGGCAGTCGGCGCCGAGCAAGGCCACCTGCACGCAGTCGCGTGCGGGCTCGATGGCCTGCATGGGCTCACCCGCCAGGGGCAGGTCGAGGCCGCGCCGCAGTCGATGGCTCGTCATAGCGCTTGCTTCACCTCGCACGTGCCACGGCGGCTCGTGACTTACGGATGCAGACGCTCGTACTTGGCCTGCAACTGCTCGCGCGACTCGACGTGCTTGGGGTCGGGCACGATGCAGTCTGCCGGGCAGACGTCCATGCACTGCGGCTCGTCGTGGCCGCCGACGCACTCGGTGCACAGGGCCGGATCGATGATGTAGATCGGCGAGCCCACACTGATGGCCTTGTTCGGGCAGGGCTCGACGCAGGCGTCGCAGGCGGTGCAATCGTCGTTGATCAGAAGTGCCATCGTGATTTCCTTGGGTTGAGCGGGCTGTGGTGCACCTGGCCGCGACAGGCTAAACGAACTCGCTGCTGTACGACTGCAGTGCTTTCATGTAGTTGGCGCGCTCGAAGGCGTCCGGATCCGGGCACGACTGCTGGGACAGCGAGCCCTTCATCTGGGCCACCGAGCTGTACTCTCGTTCGGTCATCCACGCCTGCACGCCCTGTACCAGGGTACCGACGTGCTTGGGGCCTTTGGTCAGCAGGCAGCTGGCCAGCATCACGCAGTCGGCGCCGGCCAGCAGCAGCTTGAGCACGTCGTCGGGGGTGTGTGCGCCGCCGGTGGCCGCCAGGCTGGCGTCGACGCGGCCGCGCAGGATCGCGATCCAGCGCAGCGCCAGGCGCAACTCGTCCGAGGTCGACAGCACGAGGTGCGGCGCCACCTCGAGATCCTCGAGCTCGATGTCCGGTTGCAGGAAGCGGTTGAAGAGCACCAGCCCCGAAGCCCCGGCCTGGGTCAGCCGCGCCGCCATGTTGGCCATGGCGCTGAAGTAGGGCGCCACTTTCACCGCCACTGGAATGCTCACCTGCCGCGTCACCGATTCGACGAGGTCGACGTAACGTTGCTCGACCGCCGTGCTGCTGTCTTTCACGCTGGTGGCCAGGAAGTAGACGTTGAGCTCGATGGCGTCGGCGCCAGCCTCTTGGAACTGGCGCGCGATGCCCGTCCACCCGCCCGGCGTGTAGCCGTTGAGGCTGGCAATCACCGGCACCGCCAGCGACTTCTTGGCGTCGGCGATCAGACCCAGGTACTGGTCGGGCCCGGTGCGGTAGTGCTGCATCTCCGGAAAGAACCCGCGCGCCTCGGGCGACAGCTCGGTGCCCGACATCATCAGGTTGTGGGCAGCCAATTCCTCGTGTTCGATCTGCTCTTCGAACAGGGAAGGCAGCACGACCGCGGCGACGCCCGCGTCTTCCAGGCGCTTGAGGCTGTCGATCGAGCTCGTCAGCGGCGAGGCCGACGCGACGATCGGGTGCTTCAGATCGAGGCCGAGATAGCGGGTGCGAAGATCGACAGTCATGTTGTGGCCTCCGGCGTGTTGGGCGTGGTCGGTTTGTTGCTGGCGGGCGCGGGCGTTGCCACAGGTGCGCTGGCGACCACGAGCGACTCTTGATCTTCGATGGCCTGATCCTCGGTCACTACGCGGTGCACGCCGGCCACCTGTTCGTAGAGCTGCCAGCGGGCGTCGGCATCGCGTTGCGCGGCCTGCATCAGCTGCTTGGACTTGGCCGGGTCGGACTGGGCGAGCATCGCGTAGCGGCCCTCCATCATCGCCACCTTCTCCAGCGGCATCGTCGGCTTGCGCGAGTCGAGCTTCAGTGGCTGGTCGGCGCCGCCCATGCCCAGCCGCGGGTCATAGTGGTAGAGCGTGAGATAGCCGCTCTTGACGAGGTCGCGCTGGTGGCTCATGCCGGTGGTCATGTCGATGCCGTGCGCGATGCAATGGCTGTAGGCGATGATCAGCGACGGGCCGTTCCAGGCCGCCGCCTCCTGGAAGGTGCGCACGGTCTGCACCGGGTTCGCGCCCATCGCCACCTGGGCCACGTAGACGTTGCCGTAGGCCATGGCGATCATGCCCAGGTCTTTCTTGCCGCTGGTCTTGCCGCCGGCGGCAAACTTGGCCACCGCGCCGCGCTGGGTGGACTTGGACGCCTGGCCGCCAGTGTTGCTGTAGACCTCGGTATCGAGCACCAGGATGTTGACGTTGCGCCCCGACGCCAGCACATGGTCGAGCCCGCCGTAGCCGATGTCGTAGGCCCAGCCGTCGCCGCCCACGATCCACACGCTGCGCACCACCAGGCTGTCGGCCACGGCCAGCAGCCTCCGCGCTTCGGGCAACGGCAGCGGAATCAGGATCGCCTTCAGGCGCTTGACGCGCTCGCGCTGCTGGCGGATCTGCTCGTCGTTGTCTTGCGGCAGCTCCAGCAGTTCGGTGGCCAGGGGGTCGCCGATGGCGCCGCGCAGTTCACGCACCAGCATCAACGCCAGGTCGCGCTGGGCATCCAGCGCCAGGCGCATGCCCAGGCCGAATTCGGCGTTGTCCTCGAACAGGCTGTTGGCCCAGGCCGGGCCCTGGCCGGCGGCGTTTTGCGACCACGGCGTCGAAGGCAGGTTGCCGCCGTAGATCGACGAGCAGCCGGTGGCGTTGGCGATCACCAAATGGTCACCGTAGAGCTGCGACAGCAGCTTGAGGTAAGGCGTCTCGCCGCAACCCGAGCAGGCGCCCGAGTACTCGAACAGCGGCTGGCGCAGTTGCGAGCCGCGCAGGCCGTCGATGCTGTCCATCGCCGGGCGCACCTCGGGCAGGCTGAGGTAGAACTCGTAGTTGGCGCGCTCGACCTCCAGGTGATCGAGCTTGGGCGCCATGTTGATCGCCTTGTGCTTGACCTCGGTCTTGCTGCGCGTGGGGCAGACGTCGACGCAGATGCCGCAGCCGGTGCAGTCGTCGGGCGCAACTTGCAGGCTGTACATCATGCCGTCGAGCGCCCCGCCATCCTTGCGCGCCCAGGGCACGGCCTTGAAGCCGGGCGGCGCGCGCTTCATTTCTTCGGGCGTGAAGACGTTCATGCGGATGGCCGCGTGCGGGCATACCAGCGGGCAGATCGCGCACTGCGTGCAGATCGTCTCGTCCCAGATCGGGATCTCTTGCGCGATGCTGCGCTTTTCCCACTGCGTGGTGCCGGTGGGGAAGGTGCCGTCGATGGGCAGCGCCGACACCGGCAGCAGGTCGCCCTTGCCGTCGAGCATCATCGCCGTCACGCGCTGCACGAAGTCGGGCGCTGCCTTGGCCACGGCCGGGAAGCGGCGCAGCGTGGAATCGGCGCTGCTCGGCAGGGGCACCTCTTGCAGTGCCGCCAGCGAAGCGTCCACCGCCGCGAAGTTGCGCGTCAGCACCGATTCGCCGCGCTTGCCATAGGTCTTGCGGATCGAGGCCTTGATCTCCGCAATCGCCTCGTCGCGCGGCAACACGCCCGAGATGGCGAAGAAGCAGGCCTGCGTCACGGTGTTGATGCGCCCGGCCAGGCCGGCCTGCTTGGCCACGGCCAAGGCGTCGACGACATAGAACTTCAGCTTCTTGGCCAGGATGGTTTCCTGCGCCTCGCGCGGCAGCCTGGCCCATACCTGCTCGGGCCCGTAGGGGCTGTTGAGCAAGAAGGTGGCACCCGGGCGGGCCACCGCCAGCACGTCGAGCTTTTCCATGAACTCGAACTGGTGGCAGGCCACGAAGTCGGCGCGGTCGATCAGGTAGGTCGATTCGATCGGCTTGGGGCCGAAGCGCAGATGCGACACCGTGATCGCGCCCGACTTCTTGCTGTCGTAGACGAAGTAGCCCTGGGCGTGCAGCGGCGTGTTCTCACCGATGATCTTGACCGTGTTCTTGGTGGCGCCCACCGTGCCGTCGGCACCCAGGCCGTAGAAGACGGCGCGGGTGACGCCCGCGGCTTCGGTGTCGAAGCTGGCGTCCCACTTCAGCGAGAGCTGCGTCACGTCGTCGTGGATGCCGACCGTGAAGTGCCGCTTGGGTTGCGGTGCGCGCAACTCGTCGAGCGCGGCCTTGGCCATCGCCGGCGTGTATTCCTTGCTCGAGAGGCCGTAGCGCCCGCCGGTGACGCGCGGCATGGGCACGCCCGGGTGGGCTTCGGGCCAGCCTTCGACCAGCGCGGTGACTACGTCCTGGTACATCGGCTCGCCAATGGCGCCCGGCTCCTTGGTGCGGTCGAGCACGGCGATCGACTTCACCGTCTTGGGCAGTGCGGCCACGAAGGCCTGCACGTCGAACGGCCGGTAAAGGCGCACGGTGACGAGGCCCACCTTCTCGCCTGCGGCCACCAGCTTGTCCACCGCCTCGCGCGAGGCGCCGACGCCCGAGCCCATCTGTACCAGCACGCGCTCGGCGTCGGGCGCGCCGGTGGTCCAGAACAGGCTGTAGCGGCGGCCGGTGAGCTTGGCGAAGCGCTCCATGGCCTCGGTCACGATGCCCGGCACCGCGGTGTAGAAGGCGTTGCAGGCTTCGCGCGCCTGGAAGAAGACGTCCGGGTTCTGCGCCGTGCCGCGGATCACCGGCTTGTCGGGGTTGAGCGCGCGGCTGCGGTGCGCCACCACCAGCTCGTCGTCGATCAGCGCGCGCGCGTCGGCTTCGAACAGCAACTCGATCTTGTTGACCTCGTGGCTGGTGCGAAAGCCGTCGAAGAAGTGCAGGAAGGGCACGCGCGATTTCAGCGTGGCCATGTGGGCGATCATCGCCATGTCCTGCGCCTCTTGAACGCTGCTGGAGGCCAGCAGCGCGAAGCCGGTGGTGCGCGCCGCCATCACGTCGCTGTGGTCACCGAAAATCGACAGCGCATGCGTGGCCAATGTGCGTGCGGCGATGTGGAACACCGCTGGCGTCAGTTCGCCGGCGATCTTGAACATGTTGGGCAGCTTGAGCAGCAGCCCCTGCGACGCCGTGAAGGTGGTGGTCATCGCGCCGGCCTGCAGCGAGCCGTGTACTGCGCCGGCGGCGCCGGCCTCGCTCTGCATCTCGATCACCTGCGGCACCATGCCCCAGATGTTCTTGCGCCCCTTGGCCGACCACTCGTCGGCCAGCTCGCCCATCGTCGACGAGGGCGTGATCGGGTAGATCGCGATCACTTCGCTGACAAGGTGGGCGATGCGTGCGGCGGCTTCGTTGCCGTCCAGGACATGCGTGCGTTCGGTCATGGGGGCCTCTTGTCGGGTGGGTGCTCGGATGCAGTCGGGCGGGCGGGTGGGCGGCTACAAGATGCCGGCCCGGCCGGTTTCCCAGCGCCGGTACTCGGTGCCCAGCAGCTCGACGTGCTCGCGCTCCTCGGCGGCCAGCTCCTTGTAGAGCTCGCGCTCGACCGAGCCGGCCGGCGCCTTCTCGCCCTCGCCGGCAAAGAAGTCCACCGCGCGCTGCTCGAAGGCGATGGCGATGCGGAACAGGTTGGCCGGGTCTTCGGGCTTGCGGTCGACGCCCGAGAAGATGGCGGCGCGGTCAAGCTGGAAGTCGGCGGCCGCGGTGGGCAGCGTGGCGTGGTAACGCTTGGACAGGATGTCCATGTGCTCTTTCTCCATCGCGGCAAAGCGGCCGAACAGCTCTCGCAGCACCGGGTCTTTGGCGTCGCGCGAGGCGCGTTCGTAGAAGGCATGGCCGCCGAGTTCGATCTCGAAGGCCTTGCGCACGGCCTCCATCGCCTGGTCACCTTCGATGGCGCCTCGGTCCAGCAGGGCCAGCTTGCCTTTGCAGTGCGGGCACATGCCGTAGGGGAAGGCGAAGCCTTCGCTCACCTTGTGGCAGTCGGCGCAGCGCCAGCGCAGCTCGACGCCGGCACAGCAGACGTAGGCCTCTTCGTCTTCGAGTTCGCGTTGGCAGCGGGGGCAGGTGCTCATGATGGAATCTCGCTGGAAGCTGGGGTTGCGGCGGGGGCGGGGTCGGCGCCCATCGCCGTGGGCGGCACGAAGGCGTCGATCTCGGCCTGGGTGACCGGCCACTGGCTCTTGCCGCCGGCCAGGTAGGCGCCGATGGCGCGCGCCGCGCGGCGGCCGGCGCCCATGGCCAGAATCACGGTGGCGCCGCCGGTGACGATGTCGCCGCCGGCAAACACGCCCGGCACGCTGGTGGCTTGCGTAGCCGCATCGGCCACGATGTAGCCCCACTTGTTGAGGTCCAGGCCTGGCGTGGACTTGGTGACGATCGGGTTGGCCTTGGTGCCCAGCGCGTAGATCACGGTGTCGCAGTCGAGTTCGAGGAACTCGTCCTGCGGGATCGGCTGGCGGCGGCCCTTGGCGTCGGGCTCGCCGAGCACCATCTTCTGCACCCGCATGCCGCGCACGCCGCCATCGGCATCGGTCAGGATCTCGACCGGGCCGTGCAGGAAGAAGAACTCGATGCCTTCTTCCTTGGCGTGGCGCAGCTCTTCGATGCGCGCCGGCGCCTCGGCCTCGCTGCGGCGGTAGACGCAGCGCACGGTGGGTGTGCCCAGCCGCTTGGCTACGCGCAGGCAATCCATCGCCGTGTTGCCGGCGCCGATCACGACCACGCTCTTGCCGATCGTGATGGGTGTGTCCACGTAGGGGAACTTGTCGCCGCCCATCAGGTTGACGCGGGTCAGGAACTCGTTGGCCGAGTAGACCTGACCTGCAAATTCACCCGGGATGCCCAGGAAGGCCGGCGCGCCGGCGCCGGCGCCCACGAAGACGGCATCGAAGCCCATCGTCTCCATCAACTGCAGCACCGAGAAGGTCTTGCCGATGACCTTGTTGGTCTCGAACTGGATGCCCATGGCCTTGAGGTGATCGACCTCGCGGCTGATGATGTCGCGCGGCAGCCGGAACGACGGGATGCCGTACTGCAGCACGCCGCCCACCACGTGCAAGGCCTCGTAGACGGTGACCTCGCAGCCGTAACGTCGCAGATCGGCCGCCACGGCCAGCCCCGACGGGCCCGAGCCGACGATGGCGACGCGGCCGAGCGTGCGCTCGAAGCGCTGCGGCTCCACCTTGTGCGGCCGCGCGCTGTCGCCCACGAAGCGTTCGAGCCGGCCGATGGCCACCGACTCGAGCTTTCGGCCAACGACGCATTGCGCCTCGCACTGCGACTCTTGCGGGCAGACACGGCCGCAGACCGAGGGGAAGAGGTTCGACTGGTTGATGACGGCCAGCGCACTGTCGACATCGCGCACCAGCAGGTGGCGGATGAAGCCCGGGATGTCGATGCCCACGGGGCAGCCTTCGATGCAGGCTGCCTTGCTGCACATGATGCAGCGCTCAGCCTCGGCCAGCGCATCGGCCATCGAGTAGCCGAGGTTGACTTCCTTGAAGTTGCGCGAGCGCTCCAGCGGGTCGCGCTCGGGCATCTTGGTGGCCAGCGGGGCCAGATCCTTGTACTTCTTGTAGTTCTTCTTGTTCTGGTCGAACAGCACCTTCTCGACGTTGCAGACATGCGCGTAGTCGGTGTTGGCCGCCGCTTCCTCGCCCTTGAAGCGCTTCTGGCGCTGCATCAATTCCTTGAAGTCGACCTGGTGGCCGTCGAAGTCGGGGCCGTCGACGCAGGCGAACTTGATCTCGTCGCCCACCGTGACACGGCACGAGCCGCACATGCCGGTGCCGTCGACCATGATGGCGTTGAGCGAGACCATGGTCTTGACGCCGAAGGGCCGTGTCGTTTCAACGCAGGCGTTCATCATCGGCAGCGGCCCGATGGCGATGACCAGGTCGGGCGGGTCGTTCTCCAGCACTTCTTTGAGTGCGGCGGTGACGAAGCCCGGCTTGCCGTAGCTGCCGTCATCGGTGCAGACGATCAGGTTGTCGCAATGACGGGCGAAACTCTCTTCCCAGAACACCAGGTCCTTGTTGCGAAAGCCGATGATGCCCGTCGTGCGGTTGCCGGCCTCCTTGAAGGCGCGCAACTGCGGGTAGACCGGCGCCACGCCCAGGCCGCCGCCCACCAGCACCACGTGGCCGACCTTGCCGACGTGCTGCGGCATGCCCAGCGGGCCGACGAAGTCGACGATCTGGTCGCCGGCCTTGAAGTGATCGCGCATGTCCTGCGTCGTCTTGCCCAGCGCCTGGATCACCATCGTGATGGTGCCGCGTTCGCGGTCGAAGTCGGCCACCGTCAGCGGGATGCGCTCACCCGCCTCGTGCAGCCGCAGCATGACAAAGTGCCCCGGCTCGGCCGCACGGGCCACGTCTGGGGCCAGCACCTCCCACAGGAACGTGGTGTCCGAGAAGGCTTCGCGACGAATGATGGGGTACATATCGGGTCTTCCGCTCGTTCAGGGTATCGATCGGTGCCGGACGTGCGCAGGTCGACGCGCTGTTGCAGCCCGCGTCCGCAGGGCTGCCCTTCGCCGGTCGTTGTGGCGCTTGACGTGCGCCACGTTGTGAGACCTCTTTTCGTTGGGCGCGATTCTGCGGGCGACCGAGTCGAGGACCCTTAACTCAGATCAAGCCGGACGCGCGGCGCGCCCGAAGGGCCGCTGGCAAAAGGCTGGCGGTGCGCGGCTCGGGGCGGCTGAAGCGGCCGCGTGGGGTGGCGCGTCACCGCGCCGGCGCCGGGCGGCGTTGCTGCCGGGCGGCCTGCTGCTGCGGCAGCGCGAGGCTGCCGGCGAGGGTCAGGGCTTGACGACCTCGTTGATTTCGACAACCAGCCCGCTGCTGTTGTTGGCGATCGGCGCGGACTGGCCGCTGAGGTCGCCGGCGCTGGTCGCGGCCTGCCCGCCCTTGCTGACGCGGGCGCTGATGACGACCTTGGGAAACAACGAGATCTTGGCCGCTGGCGACATGGCCATGCTGTCGTCGAGCTTGAAGGTGAGCGGGAGGTCCTTGACCTGATGGCGCTGGATCGCCAGCGGCATGCGCGAGCCCTCCGCCGGCCGCGCGTAGATGAACACGGTGTCGGTGGGCGCGGCGAGCTTGGCCAATGCGGGCGACAGACGCACGGTGCCGGTGACGACGGCTCCGCTGGCGCCTTCGGGCGCCGCTGTCGAACCGGCGTTGGCCTGTGCACCCGCGGGGGTGGCCGTCGCGGCCGTCGCTGACGGGCCTGCAGGCCCGGCGGGGGCCGCC
>CAMTUD010000024.1:0-31662 GCA_947084805.1 uncultured beta proteobacterium
CGCACCGCGCGCCGCCATGACGGCCGCGAACCCGGCGCCCGCTGCACCACGCGCGCCTGAAAGCCGCCGCGGCGACGCCCCTTTCGAGCCCAGCGCCTACGAAGGCAGCCTGGACGGCGACGGCCCGCAGCGTTCGGGTGGCTGGCGCCGCCCTGCGCTCGCGCTGGCCGTGTTGCTGGGCTGCGTGGCCGTGTTCGCGCTGGCCCGCTGGCTGGCCGCGACACCGCAGCTCGAGGGCAGTTGGATGGCCGGGCCGGCCGGCGAGCTGGTGCTGAAGGGCCACCCGCTGCCGGCGCTCGACGCCCACCGCGGCACGGCCGTGCGCGCTGTCGGCGCCCCAGGCATGGCGACCCTGCCCGTCGACGCGCTGCTCCTGCACCACTGGCCACGCTGGCAGGTCGACGAAGGCCAGCGTGCCCGCCAGGTGGCGCAGAACGAACACCTGGCGGCGCTGCTGGGTACACCCGGCGGCCGCGTGCAGCTGCACTTCGCCGACGGCAGCCTTGCCGAGGCCCCGGTCACACCGCGGGGTTACGCCGGCCTGGGCTGGTTGTTCTGGCCGTTGGCGGCCGTGGCGCTGGCGCTTTACCTCTTCGCCGTCGTGCTGGTTCTGGCGCAGCCACGGCCCCTGAACCTGCTGTTCGTGGTGGTGGCGCTGAGCCAGGCCGTCAACCTGCTCTACATCGCGGTGGAAGCTGCGGATGGCCTCGGCCTGCCTGCGGGCGTGCTGGCCAGCGACCTGGCCGTGCGCGTCGCGCTGGACCTGTGCACCGGGGCCGCGGTGCTGCACGTCTTCGTGTTCCACCCGAAGCGCCTGCCGCGGGCGCGCGTGCTGGCGCTGGCCGCCTGGGCGGCACTGCCGCTGTGGGCGCTGGCGGTGGCGTCGGGCGCACAGTTGCCGCTGTGGTGGATGGCGCAGGTCACCTGCCTCGGGTTGGGCGCGGCGGCGCTGGGGGTGGCCCGCGTCTCGCACCGGCTCGAGCCCAACCCCTACGCGCTCATCATGCAGGGCTTGGCGGCGGCGGCCGTGGTCACCCTCGCGCTGGTGACGGCGGCCGTGGCGATGGCGGCGCGCCTGCCCGCCGCGGCGGCGGCCGTCGCCGGGGGCGCCGCACTCACCTGGCACCTCTTCCTGGCCTCGCTGGTGCTGCTGACGCCCTTGCTGACACGCCGGCGCCAGGTGCTGCGCGAGTTTGCGCTGCTGGCCGGGGCCAGCACCGTTGCCACCTCGCTCGACCTGCTGTTCGTGGCCGTGTTCGCGCTGAGCCCCTTCACCTCGCTGGCGCTGGCGGTGTTCATCGGCATCGGCCTGTACGCGGCGGCGCGGCAGTGGGTGCTGAACCACCTCATCGGCAGCAGCGTGCTGACCACCGAGCGCACCTTCGACCACCTCTACCGCGCCGCGCGTGCCGTGCAGGCGCAGCCGCAGCGCTTTGCGCCGCTGCTGGCCGGGCTGCTGCGCGACCTGTTCGAACCGCTGGAAGTGCAGCGCACCGACCGCGTGCCGCCGCGCGCACGCGTGGTGGGCGGCGGCGCCGCGCTGGTGGTGCCCGTGCGCGACGCCGAAGACGACGCCCGCGGCACTTCGCCTGCCAACGCCGCGCTGGTGCTGCGTTTCGCCCAGCGCGGCCAGCGCCTGTTCACGGTCGACGACGCGCGCCTGGCCGATCGCATGGTCGAACAGCTGCGCCGCGCCGCCGTCTACGACGCCGCCGTCGAGCGCGGCCGTTTCGAGGAACGCCAGCGCATCGCGCAGGACCTGCACGATGACATCGGCGCCCGCCTGCTGACGCTGATGTACCAGGCACCGACACGCGAGATGGAGGACTACATCCGCCACACGCTGCTCGACCTGAAGACCCTGACGCGCGGCCTGGCGGCGTCGGAGCACCGCTTCTCGCACGCCGCCGCCGAGTGGAAAGCCGACATCAGCCACCGCCTGACGGTGGCCCAGGTCGAGCTGGGCTGGGCTTTCGACCTCGACCACGACCGCGCGCTGTCGGTGGTGCAATGGTCGGCATTGACGCGGGTGCTGCGAGAACTGGTCAGCAACGCCCTCTTCCACGGCCATGCCACCCACATCGACGTCAGCTTCATGCTGCGCGGGCCGCTGCTCGTGCTGCAGGTGGCCGACGATGGCGAGGGCCGCACCCCCGAGGCCTGGGCGCACGGGCTCGGGCTGGGCGGTGTGCGCAAGCGTGTGAAGCTGCTGGGCGGCGAGGTGGCCTGGCGCGAAAACGGCGGGCGCGGCATCGTCTGCACCGTGCGCGTGCCCGACTTTGCGGCCCGTGCCTGAGCGCTTTGCTCCCCCATGACAGCCCGGAGTGCAAAGGGCTTCGATTTCAGGGGACAATACGCGCTTCGCGACGAACGGGGTTGTCCACCCCGGCACCACATCTGCTATGACGACTCGCCGCACGCCCCCCGCCGCCGACGCTTCCAGCGGGCCCAAGCTCCGCCAGACCCAGGCCGAGTACACGGCCGCGAGACCGAATGCCGAACCCGGCGTGCGGCCGATGATGTCGAGTTCGAAGATGTACGTGTGCATCCGTTGCCACGCCAACTTCAAGACCGGTGACGGCAAGCCCGACCCGCGCCTGCGCGGCCTGGGCCGCTGCAACACCTGCCTCGGTGTCACCGTTTCGGCACCCTGACGCGTTAAGTCCATTCCCCCCACCCCTTCGGAGACTGATTTCCATGTCGCAAAGCACCCGTCGCACCTTCCTGATGCAAGTGGCCGTTGCCGGCACCGCGCTGGCCGCCAGCCAGGTGCAGGCCCAGGCCGTCAAGCTCGACGAAAAGGACCCGCAGGCCGTCGGCCTGGGCTACGTGGCTGACACCACCAAGGCCGACGTCAAGAAGTTCCCCAAGCACACCAAGGACCAGAAGTGCAACAACTGCGCGCTGTTCCAGGGCAAGGCCACTGACGCCGTCGGCGGCTGCCCGCTGTTCGGTGTCAAGCAGGTGGCCGCCAACGGCTGGTGCAGCGCCTGGGCCAAGAAGGCCTGAGCCTCCACGCACTGAGCGCAACGGCCTCCTCGGAGGCCGTTTTTCATGGCGTCGCCGTGTCGCGGCATGCGCCTTCAGCGCAGCGCAGGCGCCGTCAGGTCCCGGTGAGCAGCGCGGCCACGCAATCGCCGATGGCCAGCGACGAAGTCAGCCCCGGCGACTCGATGCCGAACAGGTTGACGAGCCCGGCCACGCCATGCCGGGCCGGGCCGTCGATGCGGAAGTCGGGTGCCGGCTCACCCGGCCCGTGGATCTTCGGCCGCACGCCGCTGTAGCCCGGCTGCAGCGCGCCGGTCGGCAGCCCCGGCCAATAACGACGGATCGCGGCCTCGAAGGGCGCGGCACGGGCGGGGTCGACGCCGTAGTCGATGCCGGCCGGGTCTCCCGTCGCCAGCCATTCGAGGTCAGGGCCGAACTTCACCTGGCCGGCCAGGTCCAGCGTCACGTGCACGCCCAGCCAGGCATCCACCGGCGCCGGGTAGACCAGGTGCGTGAACGGCGGCCGTCCGGACAGCGTGAAGTAGCTGCCCTTGGCGTAGAAGTCTCGCGGCACGTGGGCCGGCGCCAGGCCTTCGAAGGCCCGCGCCAGCGTGCAGGCGTGCAGTCCGGCGGCGTTGACGACCAGCCGGGCCTCGATCTCGAAGTCGCCGTCCGGCGCCCGCAGCTGCAGCACCGCCGGGCGCCCGGGCCTGAAGCGGGCCGACCGCACCGCCGATTGCAGTGCCACGAGCCCACCCGCGCGTTCCAGGTCGCCCTGCAGCGCCAGCATCAGCGCGTGGCTGTCGACGATGCCCGTGCTGGGCGACCACAGCGCGGCAGTACAAGCCAGTTCGGGCTCGAGCGCCTGCGCCTCGCGCGCGCCCAGCAGGCGCGCCTCGACACCATTGGCCTGTGCGCGTTCGGCCAGCTGCGCCAGCGCCGCATGCTGGTCGGGCGCGGTGGCCACCACCAGCTTGCCGCAGGCTGCATGCGGCACGCCGTGGCTGGCGCACAGTGCGTACAGCTGCTGCTTGCCGCGCACACACAACCGCGCCTTCAACGAGCCGGGGGCGTAGTACAGCCCGGCATGGATGACCTCGCTGTTGCGCGAACTCACACCCTGCCCGATGCCGTCGGCGGCCTCGGCGACGATGGTCTCCAAGCCGGCCTGCGCCAACGCGCGGCCGACCGCCAGGCCCACCACTCCGGCGCCGATGACCAGTGCATCGATGCGTTCCACGGCGGCTTCGCGCTTTCAGGCGGGCGCGGCGGGCCTGGCCGTGCCCAGCTGCACCTTCTGCCCCGCCGCCTGCTCCAGTGCGGCATAGAAGGCGCGCACCGCCGCGGGCTCGCCGCGCACGGCCCAGGTGTCCTGATCGCAGGCCGCGCAGTGCGCGCCGTAGGCCTGTGTGATGCCCTTGAGCTGTTTCGTCTCCAGCGCCGCGACATCCGTCAGCACGGCCTGGCAGGCGTTGCAGTGAAGCACGGGCGGCGTCGAGCGTCCGGCCCTGACCACCGCCTCGGCCACCCGCGTGTCCCGCGGGCCCCTGTTCCTTGCCTGTCCCACGCCGCTGCTCCCATGGTCTGTCGTGTCCGGTCCGCAGTTTAGGCGGGGCCCGAGTGAGGGAGCCGGCTCAGGACTTCAGCCGCTCGTTCTGCGGGAACATCGCTCGCCGCGCCTCGTCGTCCATCTCGGTCTTGAACTGGTGCCTGTCCTTCAACGCGGCAGCACGCTGCGCGGCCGGCCGCGCGTTCACGGCGTCGAACAGGCGCTTGACCTGCGGCAGCTGCGCCCAGGCGTCGGCACCCAGCGCAAACGGCACGGCGCGGGCCCAACCCCACACGGCCATGTCCAGCAGCGTGTAGCGCTCGCCCAGCATCCACGCCCTGCCTTCGAGGTGGGCATCGAGGATCTTCCAGTGCCGCCAAGCCTCGAAGTCGTAGCGGTTGGTGGCATAGGGGTGGGGCTCTGGCGCGTAATGCTTGAAGTGCACGCACTGGCCCGTGAACGGCCCGATGCCCGAGGCCACGAACATCAGCCACGAAAGCAGGGCCCCGCGGTCTCGCGGCTCGGGCAGGAACTGCCCGGTCTTCTCGGCCAGGTAGAGCAGGATCGCGTTGCTGTCGAAGACCGTCGTCTCCCCGTCGACGATCACCGGCACCTTCGCGTTCGGGTTCAGCGCCGTGAAGGCGGCAGCGTGCTGCTCGCCCTTGCGCGTGTCGACCGCGATGGCCTCGTAAGGCAGGCCCGACTCTTCGAGGAACAAGGCCACCTTCATCGGGTTGGGCGCAAGCGAGTAGTGGAACTTGAGCATGGTGCGGGCCTGAGGGGCAGTGGCAGAGCCCCGCATTCTGACGGCGACGCCCTGGGCTTCAGCGGTCCTGCGCGCCGCCCTTGGTCTGATGCGCCGGACGGCGGCTTGCCGGCATGGCCACGGCGCCTGCGGGTGCGCCACCGGCCGCTCGGGCGCCGGCCCGCGGCAGGGCCGCGGTCATGTCGGCCAGCGTGGCCGCATCCAGGGCCTGGAAATAGCCGCGCAAGGCCTCGTCGAACAGGTGCTTCAGGCGGCAGCTGGGCGACAGGGTGCAGGCGTTGGTGTGGGGATCAAAACACTCGACCAGCCGGAAGTCGGTCTCGGTCGCGCGCACGACATCACCGATGCGTATCGCCTCGGGCTCCTGCAACAAACGCAGGCCGCCGCCGCGCCCCCGGGTGGTCTCGACCAGGCCCTGCCGCGCCAGGTCGTTGACGACCTTCATGAGGTGGTTCTTCGACAGGCCATGGTGCTCGGCCAGCTCGCCGATCGTGACCCGCCGCTCACGATGCACAGCGCAGTACATCAGCACCCGCAGGGTGTAGTCGGTGTATTCGGAAAGCCGCATCGACGTCCTTGAAGATGCATGCAGTGTATTGCTTTAACGGCGCCCGTTCGTTAAGATGCATGTCATACGCATCTTTCGGGGTTCCTGGCCACCAGCGACACGGAACCCGTTCCGCCCCATGTCGACGCCCACCTCCTTGCCTGCCACCGTGCGCCCCGAGCCGCCGGCGCCCGACGCCCAGGCCTCACGCGACTGGCCGCTGCTGCGGCTGGGCTTCCGACCGTTCTACCTGGGCGCGGCCGTGTTCGCGATGCTGGCCGTGCCGCTCTGGACCGCGCTGCTGCTGGGCCAGGTGACGCTGAGCCTGAACCTGTCCCCGGTGCTCTGGCATGCCCACGAGATGCTGTTCGGCTTCGCGGTCGCCGTCATCGTCGGTTTCCTGCTGACGGCGGGCAAGGCCTGGACCGGCCTGGCCACGCCCCGGGGCGGCGTGCTGGCGGCACTGGCGCTGCTGTGGCTGGCCGCCCGGCTGGCGGCCGTCGTGGCGCCCTATGCCTGGTACGCGGTGCTGGACCTGCTGCTGCTGCCGGTGGTGGCGGCGGTGCTCGTCAGCGTGCTGCTGCGGGCCGGCAACCGGCGCAACCTGCCGCTGGGCGTCATCCTCGTGCTGCTGGCGCTGGCCAACCTGTGTTTCCACCTTGCCGTGCTGGGGCTGCTGGACATCGCACCGGTCCGGGCGCTGCATGGCGGGCTGGCGTTGATCGTGATGATCGAGTGCGTCATCGCCGGCCGGGTGATCCCGGCCTTCACGATGTCGGCGCTGCCCGGCCTGAAGCTGCAGACACCGCGCCGGCTGGAACAGCTCACGCTGGCCGCCACCGCGCTAGCACTGGCCGCCTGGGTGCTGCTGCCGCTGCACGGCATCACGGCCGCTGCGCTGGCCCTCGCGGCGCTGCTGCACGCCGCGCGCCTGTGGCAGTGGCAGCCGTGGCGCACACGCGCCCGGCCCATCCTGTGGGTGCTGCACCTGGCCTATGCCTGGATACCGCTCGGTTTCGGTCTGCTCGCCTGGGCCCAGGTCGGCGGCGTCGGTGTCTCGGCCGGGGTGCACGCGCTGGCGGTGGGCGCCACGGGTGGACTCATCATCGGCATGATCACGCGCACCGCCCGCGGCCACACCGGCCGACCGCTGCGCGCGTCCAGGCTCGAAGTCGCCAGCTACCTGCTCGTCACCGGCGCTGCCCTGGTGCGTGTGCTGCTGCCGATCGTGGCGCCACAACAGTTCGTGCTCTGGCTCGTGGTCGCCGCGTCCGCCTGGGCCCTCGCTTTCGCCCTCTACCTGTGGGTCTTTGCGCCCTGGCTGGTGAGCCCCCGGCTCGACGGCAAGGACGGCTGAGCACCCGTCCGTCTGTCCAGACCGCCGCCGCCGCGGCTGTCCTTGCACCCGGTGCGCGTGCCCCTGCGCACCTTCTCCTTCAAGAGGCCCACTCATGACATCGACACTTGCCCATCCCGTCGCCGACGTGCTCGACCTGCGCGAGATTGCGCCGCGCCAGCGCCACGCCCTGATCTTCGGCCGCTTCGACGCGCTGCAGCCGGGCCAGTCGCTGCAACTCGTGAACGACCACGATCCGCAGCCGCTGCGCCACCAGTTCGACGACCGCGCCCCCGCCCAGTTCGAGTGGTCGGCGCTGGAGAGCGGGCCGGCGGTGTGGCGCGTGCAGATCACGCGCACAGCCGCAGCGGCCGCGATCGCGGGGGGCGGCTCCTGCTGTTCCGGCGGCGCCTGCTGCGGCTGAAGCACACCGGGCAGCGCCATGACCTTCGTCGTCACCGAGGCGTGCATACGCTGCAAGTACACCGACTGCGTGGACGTGTGTCCGGTCGATGCCTTCCGTGAAGGGCCGAACTTCCTCGTCATCGATCCGGCCGACTGCATCGACTGCGCCGTGTGTGTGCCCGAATGTCCTGTGAACGCGATCTATGCCGAGGAAGACGTGCCCAGCCACCAGCTGCACTTCACGGCGCTGAATGCCGAGTTGTCATTGGCGTGGAAGCCCATCACGCGCACCAAGCTGGCGCTGCCGGATGCCGAGGCCTGGAGCAAGATCGAGAAGAAGCTCGACGAGTTGAAGCGTTGAAGCCGGCCGTGCGGGCGCCGCCGATGGCCTGGCATCGCGCCTGTGTGCGCCCCTGAATCCCGGACCGAGAGAACCCGCTTGAGCACGACCCCGCCGCACACCGTCATTCCGATCCGACCCGCATCGAGCGCACCCGACGATGGGCTGCAGTTCGTCTCGATGTACCAGAAGCAGCCCGACATCTATCCGCGGGCGGTGAAGGGCTGGTTCGCCGGCTGGCGCTGGGCCTTCGTCTGGCTCACGCAGCTGCTGTTCTACGGCCTGCCCTGGGTGCAGTGGGGCGGCCGCCAGGCGGTGCTGTTCGACCTGGAGGCGCAGCGCTTCTACATCCTCGGGCTGGTGCTCTACCCGCAGGACCTCATCTTCCTGGCGGCGCTGCTCGTGCTTTCGGCGCTGGCGCTGTTCTTCTTCACTGCCGTGGCCGGCCGGCTGTGGTGCGGCTACACCTGCCCGCAGACGGTCTACACCGAGATCTTCATGTGGGTCGAGCGCAGGATCGAGGGTGATCGCATCGCCCGCATGCGGCTCGACCAGGCGCCGTGGAGTGCCAACAAGCTCGTGCGCAAGAGCGCCAAGCAGGCGGCCTGGCTGGCCATCGGTCTCTTCACCGGTTTCAGCTTCGTCGGCTACTTCACGCCCGTGCGCGAACTGGCCGTGGCGGTGGCCGGGTTCAACGTGGCGGGCTGGGACACCTTCTGGATCCTGTTCTACGGCGCCGCCACCTACGGCAACGCCGGCTACCTGCGCGAGCAGATGTGCAAGTACATGTGCCCGTACGCACGCTTCCAGAGCGCGCTGATCGACAAGGACTCGCTGGTCATCACCTACGACAGCGCGCGCGGCGAGCCGCGCGGGTCGCGCTCGCGCAAGGCCAGCCCTGCCGCGCAGGGCGTGGGCGACTGCATCGACTGCACGCTGTGTGTCCAGGTCTGCCCGACCGGCATCGACATCCGCGACGGGCTGCAGAACGAGTGCATCGGCTGCGCCGCCTGCATCGACGTCTGCGACGACGTGATGGACAAGATGGGTTACGCCAAGGGCCTGATCCGCTATTCCACCGAAAACGGCGTCGTCAATGGCTGGTCGCGGCTGCAGATGTTCAAGCGCGCCCTGCGGCCCCGCGTGCTGGTCTACGGCGCCGTGCTGACCGCCGCCAGCGTGGCCTTTGCTGCGAGCGTGGCGATGCGCAGCCCGTTCAGGTTCGACGTCGTGAAGGACCGCGGCGCGCTGGCCCGCACCATCGACGACGGCACGATCGAGAATGTCTACCGCATCCAGATCATGAACCGCACCGAAGCGCCGCAGACCTACCGGGTGGCCGCCAGCGGCATCGCCGGCCTGACGGTGCTGGCCCCGCAGGCCAGCGCCGCAGCGGCTGGCGCCGTGTCGCTGGTGGTGAGCCTGCGCCTGCCCGCGGCTGCCGCCCAGGCGCTGCAGGGCACTTCGGTGCCGGTGAGCTTCGAAGTGGTGGCACTCGCCGCAGCGGGCGCAGCCTCACCTGCCGTGTCGGCCGTCGAACACGAAAAGTCGACCTTCTTCGTGCCGCGCTGAGGCTTGCGATGCGGCGGGCCAGACGCCCGCGCCGCGGCCGCGGAACCCGCACACAATGCCGGTTCGACATCGCCACTGCACCGGAGACGCCCCCATGCCGCACATGCTGCTCATCGTCGAACCGCTGGGCCAGCGCGAAGAGCGCGGCCTCGAAGGCGGCCAGGCGGCCTACCAGCAGATGCTCGACTTCACGGACGAGTTGCGCAGCGCCGGCGTGCTGATGGCCAGCAGCGCGCTGGCCAGCACCGCCACACGGCTGCAGCGGCCATCGGGCGCCACCGCGTCACGCGTGCTCGACGGACCGTTTGCCGAAGCCAGGGAAATGATCGGCGGCTTTTTCCTGCTGAACTGCGATACGCGTGACGCGGCGCTGGGCTGGGCCGAACGTTGCCCGGCCGCGGCCTGGGCCACCGTCGAGGTGCGCGAGACCGGGCCCTGCTACACCTGAGGCCGATCGGTACTTTCCCAGGGTCTGCTCCGGGCTTGTCGATTCGAGGAGGGCTGCTTCGTCGTGTGAATGCAGACCGGCATCCCAGGAGCATCAGCCCATGCGCTTCATGATCATCGTCAAGGCCACCGCCGACACCGAGGCCGGCGTCATGCCGAGCCCGTCGCTGCTTGCCGAGATGGCGGCCTTCCACGAGGAACTGGCGCGCGCCGGTGTGCTGCTCGACGGCGCCGGCCTCAAGGCGACGTCGCAGGGCTGGCGCGTGCAGATCGGCAGCGGTGGTGAGCGGCAGGTCGTCGACGGGCCGTTTGCCGAGACGAAGGAACTGATCGCCGGCTACACGCTGATCCAGGTGCGTTCGCGCGACGAGGCCGTGGAGTGGTCGCGCCGCTACCCCAACCCGACGCTGCACGGCGTCGCGTGTGCACTCGAAGTGCGGCAGCTGTTCGAGTCCGACGACTTCGCACCCAGCCCCGCCTGAGCTCAGGTGCAGACCACCCACGATGCGATCGCCACGGTCTGGCGGCTCGAAGCCGCCAAGGTCATCGGCGCCGTGGCGCGGCTCACGCACGACGTGGGTGTGGCCGAAGAGCTGGCGGGCGACGCCCTCGTCGCCGCGCTCGAGCACTGGCCGCGGGACGGCGTGCCGGCCCGGCCCGGCGCCTGGCTCACCACCACCGCCAAGCGCCGTGCGCTCGACTGGCTGCGCCACCGCGCGATGGCCGCGGCCGAACACGCCGCCCTGGCGCGGGACGACGAGGCGCGCCAGGCGGTGTTCGTGCCCAGCGTGATGGACAGCCTCATGGCTGCCGAGGCCGACCCCGTGGGCGATGACCTGCTGCGCCTGGTCTACACCGCCTGCCACCCCGTGCTGGCCCGCGACGCGCAGGTGGCGCTGACGCTGAAACTGGTGGGCGGCCTGAGCACCGACGAGATCGCACGCGCCTTCCTCGTCCCGACGGCGACGGTGGCGCAGCGCATCGTGCGCGCCAAGCGCTGCCTGAGCGAGGCTGGTGTGCCCTTCGAACTGCCGGCGCGCGAGCACCTCGGCGAGCGCCTGGCGGCCGTGCTCGAAGTGGTCTACCTGATCTTCAACGAAGGCTACGCGGCCACCAGTGGCAACGACTGGATGCGCCCGGCGCTGTGCGACGAGGCGCTGCGGCTGGGGCGCATGTTGTCGGCCCTGGCGCCGCATGAACCCGAGGTGCTGGGCCTGCAGGCATTGATGGAGATCCAGGCCTCGCGTACCGCCGCACGCGTGGATGCACAGGGCCGCCCAGTGCTGCTGATGGCGCAGGACCGCCAGCGCTGGGACCGGCTGCTGATCCGTCGCGGCCTGGCCGCGCTGGCGCAGGCCGAAGGCCTGTGCAGCGCCCCGCTGCGCCCGCTCGGCCCCTATGCCTTGCAGGCCGCGATCGCCGCCTGCCATGCCCGCGCAGCCAGCGCCGAAGCGACCGACTGGCGGCACATCTGCGCCTTGTACGACGCGCTGATGCTGCAGCAGGCTTCGCCGGTGGTGGCGCTCAACCGCGCCGTCGCGGTGGGCCAGGCCCACGGGCCGGCCGCCGCCTTGCCCTTGGTGCAGGCCCTGATGGCGCAGCCGCCGCTGGCGCAGTATCACCTGCTGCCCAGCGTGCTGGCCGACCTGCTGGCCCGCCTGGGCCGCCACGGCGAAGCGCGCGCGCAGTGGCTGCGCGCGGCCGAACTCACCCGCAACGCGCGCGAACGCGAGCTGCTGCTCGAACGTGCGCAAGACACCCCGCCAGGAGGAGGCACCTCATGAGCCGAAGCTCGACCGCGGCCCCGGCCGCCCGCAAGGCCACTGCACGTGGCGCCGCCGTGGTGCCGACACGCACCGTCATCCTCGTCGCCACACGCAAGGGCGCCTGGTTCTTCCACGGCGATGCGCGGCGCAAGGCCTGGAGAGTCGACGGCCCGCACTTCCTGGGCCACAGCATCAGCCACGTGCAACTCGACCCGCGTGACGGCCGCACGCTGCTGGCCGCGGCAAAGACCGGCCACCTCGGCCCGACGGTCTTCCGCTCGACGAACCTCGGCCGCAGCTGGACCGAGGCGCGGCAACCACCGGCCTTCGCCAAGCCGACCGGCGGCCTGCCCGGGCGCGCGGTCGACCACACGTTCTGGCTCACGCCGGGGCATGCCAGCGAACGCGACAGCTGGTACGCGGGGACCTCGCCGCAGGGGCTGTTCCGCTCGGAGGACGGCGGCGTCAGCTGGGTGCCGCTGCCGTCGGTGAACGACGACCCGCGGTTCCGCGAGTGGATGGGCACGGTGCAGGACGGCACGCCCGACGGCCCAAAGCTGCACTCCATCACCGTCGACCCGCGTGACCCCGCGCACCTGTACTTCGCGATGTCCGGCGGCGGCGTGCACGAGTCACGTGACGCGGGCCTCAGCTGGACCACCCTCATCCAGGGTCTGGAAGTCTTCGAAGGCATGGATGCGTCCAACGTGTCTTTCCACGATCCACATTGCGTGCGGCTCTGCGCGGGCCAGCCCGACCGGCTGTACCAGCAGAACCACTGCGGCATCTACCGCATGGACCGCAACGGCGACCCGGCCGCCGACACCTGGCAGCGCATCGGCCGCAAGATGCCCAAGCGTGTGGGCGACATCGGTTTTCCGATGGTCCTGCACCCGCGCGACGCCGACACGGCCTGGGTCTTCCCGATGGACGGCACCACGGTCTGGCCGCGCACCAGCCCCGACGGCCGGCCGGCGGCCTACGTCACGCGCAACGCCGGCCGCACCTGGCAGCGCCTGGACCAGGGCCTGCCCGAGGCCCAGGCCTGGTGGACCGTCAAGCGCCAGGCCATGACCGTCGACACCCGGGCGGTGCCGGCGCTGTACCTGGGCACCACCAGCGGCGAGCTGTGGATCGGCAGCGACGAAGGTGCACGCTGGACGAACATCGCCCGGCACCTGCCTGAGATCTATGCGGTGGAAGTGGTCGAGCTGCCGTGAAGCACCGTTGCACATGGCGCAGACCGGGGCCGCGCACGTGAAGGTGCAGATCTCGGGCGCGCTGCGTTCCTACACCGGCGAATCACTGGTGCAGGCCACGGGCGACACGCTGCATGCCCTGTTCGCAGACCTCGACAAGCGTTACCCCGGGCTGCGCTTCCGTGTCGTCGACGAGCAGGACCGGCTGCGGCCGAACATGCGCATCTTCGTCAACGGCATCGGCGTGCGCGACCTCGACCACCTCCTGCAGCCCGACGACTTCGTGGCCGTGGTGCTGGCGCTCAGCGGCGGCTGAACGCGGCCGGCTCAGTGCACGAGTGCGATGGTGACCAGGGCCGAGGCATCGGTCAGCGCTTTCACGCCGTGTGTCACGCCGCCCGCGAGGAAGACCAACTCGCCGGCCTGCAGCGTCAAGGACTTGTCGTCGAGCTCGATGTGCAGGCGGCCCTCGATGCAGTGGAGGGTGACTTCACCGGGCACCTGGTGAGCGGGCAAGGCCTTGCCTGCGAGAAGGACGAGCCGCATCACCTCGAGGTCGCGCGACTTGAACAGCGCCACGGTTTTCCCGGACGCCAGCCGCTCATCCAGCGGCCGCACATCGAGGACCTGGCCCGAGCTTGCGTGTGGGAGTGCCATGGGGAAACTGGGGCAGGAAGAGGGAGCTTCAGTGTCCTCCGCGGGCAGGCCCTGCGCAACGTTCGCCCTCGTCGCCTGTCGGGTCTGCCGCGTGCAAGCTAGCGACATGGCAGCGGCGATCGGCAAGCCGGTGGCGCGGGCTCAGGCGCCTTGCCCGACGCTGGTGGGCATCAACTTGAGCCCCAGCCGGCGCGCCAGCTTGTGCAGGTTGCTGGCGTCGAGCCCGAGCTGGCGCGCGGCGGCAGCCCAGTTGCCCTGGTGCAGGGCCAGCGCCTGACGTATCGCCTGGCGCTGGCTGTCCTGCACCACGTCCTGCAGCGTGGCCTGCGACGGCGCGGCAGCGCCTGAGGACAGCGGTGGTCCGCCAGCGCGGGCTGGCACAGGCATCTCCAGCGCGTCGAGGTCCAGCGTGCCGGCCTCCAGCGTCACGATCTGCTTGCGGTCGGCGCCGCGGCTGACGGCCTTGAGCGCCGCGCGGCTGATGACGTGCTCGAGCTCACGCACGTTGCCCGGCCAGCGGTAGCGGCGCAGCGCGTCCTCGGCTTCAACCGACAGCCGCAGGCTGCGCAGGCCCAGGCGCGCGCGGTTGAGCTCCAGGAAGCGCCCGGCCAGCAGCAGCACGTCGTTGCCGCGTTCACGCAGCGGCGGTATCGGGATCGGGTAGACCGACAGGCGGTGGTAGAGGTCGGCGCGGAACAGCCCCTCCTGCACCAGGTCGCGCAGGCTGCGGTTGGTGGCGGCGATGACCCGCACGTTGACACGCCGCGGCCGGTCGGCGCCCAGGCGCTGGATCTCGCCGTTCTGCAGCGTGCGCAGCAGCTTGGCCTGGATGGACAGCGGCAGTTCACCCACCTCGTCGAGGAAAAGCGTGCCGCCCTCGGCAGCCTCGAAGCGGCCCGGCCGGTCGTTCACCGCGCCCGAAAAGGCACCACGCGCGTGGCCGAAAAGTTCACTCTCGGCCAGCGACTCGGGCAAGGCCGCGCAGTTGACGTGCACCAGCGGCTTGCCGGCGCGCCGCGACAGGCGGTGCAGGCGGTGCGCGAAGAGCTCCTTGCCGACGCCGGTTTCGCCCAGCAGCAGCACCGGCAGTTCGGAGTCGGCCACCACTTGCAGTTCGTGCAGCAGCTGCGTCAGGGCCTCGCTCTGGCCGACGACGTCGCTGTCTTCGTGCTGCGCCTCGGGGTGATGGGGCCCGGCCGGGCCCGACAGGCGCAGCGCGCGGATCTCGGCTTCCAGGCGTGTGACGCGCACCGCCGCTTCGACCGCCGAGCCCAGCTCGGCGAGATCGCTCAGCGCGCCGGCATCGAAGGTGCCGACCTCCAGCGCGTCGAGGGTCAGCACACCCCAGCGCTCGCCCTCGACGTCGAGCGCGATGCCCATGCAGTCGTGCACCGGCAGCGGATGGCCGGCGCGGCCGGCGATCAGGCCGTCGTAGGGGTCGGGCAGTTCGCTGTCGTGGTGGAAACGGGTCACCGCACGGCGGCGCAGGATGGCGGCCAGGCGCGGGTGTTCCTTGACGTCGAAGCGCCGCCCCAGGGCATCGCTGACCAGCCCGTCGACGGCCACCGGCCGCAGCTGCCCTTGCTCCAGCCTGAGCAGCGCCACCGCGCCACAGCCGAAGTGGGCCCGCAGGCTGCCGACGAGGCGTTGCAGGCGCACGGCCACGGGCAGGTCTGCGACCAGGTCCGCCTGCAGCAGGCGATGGATGGATTCGATGGTCATAAGTACCTCGAATGGTACATCTCACCCGCTTTGACGAGGGTCGTTTTCACCATCTTCGACGCAAGTCATTGACAGGACTGGTGTTTTTCTTGGCACGGCGCTCGCAATGTGGATCGACAAACGCCGGCGGCCGCCGTGCCCGATCACTCGCAGACAAGGAAACACGATGGACCTCATAGACCAATCCCTGGGCCAACTGGCGCGGCGCATCGCCGGCTCGACACGCATCTTCGACGCCCACCAGCTCGACTTCTGCTGCGGCGGCAACCAGTCGCTGCGCGCCGCGGCCGCGGCGGCCGGCGTGGACGCCACGCCCATCGTCGAGGCGCTACACGCCCTGCAGGCCCAGGCCAGCACCGGCACGGCGCAGGACACCGACACGTTGGCGGTGCCCGCGCTGGTGGACCACATCCTGACGCGTTACCACGCCGTGCACCGCGAGCAATTGCCCGAGCTGATCCGGCTGGCGCGCAAGGTCGAGAACGTGCACGGCGAACGCGCCGACTGCCCGCGCGGCCTGGCCGACCACCTGGCCGAATGGGCGCAAGAGCTCGAGAGCCACATGCGCAAGGAAGAGGACGTGCTCTTTCCGATGCTCGTGCGCGGGGCCGGCGCGATGGCCGGCGCGCCGATCACGGTGATGCGCATGGAGCACGACGAACACGGCGCGTCGCTGCGCCGCGTGGCCGAGCTGACCAACGACATCACGCCGCCCCCCGCCGCCTGCACCACCTGGCGTGCGCTCTACACCGGCCTGCGCGGCTTCCGCGACGACCTGATGCAGCACATCCACACCGAAAACAACATCCTGTTCGAGCGCTTTGCGCCCGCCACGGTGCGCTGAACCTCGACCACCACCGACAAACCCATGGGACCGTACAAAAAACTCTGGTTCACGCTGATCGGCGTGCTCATCGTCACCTTCTCGCTGCTGGGCTACTTCGGCACCGAGGTCTACCGCCAGGCACCGCCCATTCCCACCCAGGTCAGCACGGCCGACGGGCGCGTGCTGTTCACGAACGAAGGCATCCTCGACGGCCAGACGGCCTGGCAATCGGTGGGCGGCATGCAGCTCGGCTCGATCTGGGGCCACGGCGCCTACCAGGCGCCCGACTGGTCGGCCGACTGGCTGCACCGGGAGCTGACGGCCTGGCTCGAGCTGGCCGCGCAACAGGCGCACGGCCGGGCCTACGCCAAGCTGGACGGGCCCACGCAGGCCGCGCTGCGCGAGCAGCTGCGCGCCGAGTACCGCGGCAACCGTGTCGACGGCGCGGGCGTGCTGAAGCTGTCGGACCGCCGCGCCGCGGCAGTCCAGCAGACCGCGGCCTATTACAGCCAGCTCTTCTCCGACGCCCCTTCGCTGCAGAAGCGCCGCGAGCACTACGCGATGAAGGAAAACACGCTGCCCAGCGCCGAACGGCGCCAGCAGCTGACGCAGTTCTTCTTCTGGACGGCCTGGGCCGCGGCCACCGAGCGGCCTGACCAGAAGGTGACCTACACCAACAACTGGCCGCACGAACCGCTGATCGGCAACGTGCCGAGCAGCGAGAACATCGTCTGGTCGGTGGCCAGCATCGTGGTGCTGCTGGCGGGTGTCGGTTTCCTCGTCTGGGGCTGGGCTTTCCTGCGCAACCACGAAGAAGCGCTGCCCGCCGCCGCCGCACGCGACCCGCTGAGCCTGTTTGCGCTGACGCCTTCACAGCGTGCGCTGGGCAAATACCTGTTCCTGGTGGTCGCGCTGTTCGTGTTCCAGGTTTTCATCGGCGGCTTCACGGCCCACTACACGGTCGAGGGCCAGCAGTTCTACGGCATCGACGTCTCGCGCTGGCTGCCGTATGCGCTGGTGCGCACCTGGCACATCCAGGCCGCGCTGTTCTGGATCGCCACCGGCTTCCTGGCCGCGGGCCTGTTCCTGGCGCCGTTGATCCATGGCGGCCAGGACCCGAAGTACCAGAAGCTGGGTGTCGACATCCTGTTCTGGGCCCTCGTCGCGGTGGTCGTCGGTTCCTTCACCGGCAACTACCTGGCGATCGCGCAGATCATGCCGCCGGAATGGAACTTCTGGCTCGGCCATCAGGGCTACGAGTACGTCGACCTTGGCCGGCTGTGGCAGATCGGCAAGTACATCGGCATCCTGCTGTGGCTGGTGCTGATGCTGCGCGGTGTCGTGCCGGCGCTGCTGAAGCCGGGCGGCGACAAGAACCTGCTCGCGTTGCTGACCGCATCGGTAGGTGCCATCGGCCTGTTCTACGGCGCGGGCCTGTTCTACGGCGAACGCACCCACCTGTCGGTGATGGAGTACTGGCGCTGGTGGGTGGTGCACCTCTGGGTCGAAGGTTTCTTCGAGGTCTTCGCGACCACGGCGCTGGCCTTCATCTTCTCGACGCTCGGCCTGGTTTCGATGCGCATGGCCACGGCGGCCAGCCTGGCCTCGGCGTCGCTGTTCATGCTCGGTGGCATTCCCGGCACCTTTCACCACCTGTACTTCTCGGGCACCACGACGCCGGTGATGGCGGTGGGTGCGGGCTTCAGTGCGCTGGAGGTGGTGCCGCTCATCGTGCTGGGCCACGAGGCCTGGGAGAACTGGCGCCTCAAGGCACGTGCGCCGTGGATGGAAAACCTGCGCTGGCCGATGATGTGTTTTGTCGCCGTCGCCTTCTGGAACATGCTGGGCGCCGGTGTCTTCGGCTTCATGATCAACCCGCCGGTGGCGCTGTACTACATCCAGGGTCTGAACACGACGCCGGTGCACGCCCACGCCGCACTGTTCGGGGTCTACGGCTTCCTGGCACTGGGCTTCACGCTGCTGGTGCTGCGTTACCTGCGCCCGCAACTGGTGTTCAGCAAGGCGCTGATGCAAACCGCCTTCTGGGGCCTGAACGCGGGCCTGGTGCTGATGATCTTCACCAGCCTGCTGCCCATCGGCATCCTGCAGTTCCACGCCAGTGTCAGCGAAGGCCTGTGGTACGCCCGCAGCGAGGAATTCATGCAGCAGCCGCTGCTGCAGAACCTGCGCTGGGTGCGCACCTTCGGCGACGTGGTGTTCATCGTCGGCGCCATCGCGATGGCGCTGCAGGTGGTGCTGGGGCTGCTGGGCCGGCAGCCCGCGCTGCCGCAGCCGCTGCGGCCGCTGGGCCAGACCGGCCGTTGATCGCAGGGGCGGTGCAGCCGAGGCTGCCCGCCACGTCGATCGCAGGTGGGGACCCGGGCGCCGAAGCCCGGGTCCCCACCGTTCACATCAGCGCACAGCCACCTCCTGGCGGTCGTGCGCGCCGACGATGCGATCGAGCCGCCGGTTCATCACGAACAGCAGCAGCCCGGCCACGACCCCGATGACGGTGAGCATGACGAAGAACTGCTGGTGCGGCATCTTCTCGTAGTAGCTGCCGAGGTAACCCGTCATGTAGTTGCCGACGAAGCTCGACAGGAACCACACGCCCATCATCATCGAGACGAAGCGCGCCGGCGACACCTTGGTCACGAAGGACAGGCCGACGGGCGACAGGTAGATCTCGCCGATGGTGAACACCAGTGTCGAGCCCAGCAGCCACAGCACGCTGTGCCGCGCCTCGGGCGCCATGTCGGCCGAGGCCACGATCATGATCACGAAGCCCAGGCCCAGGATGACGCAGCCCAGCGCCATCTTGTTCAGGCTCGACGGCTCCTGCCCGCGCCGCGACTGCCAGGCCCACACCATGTTCAAGAGCGGCACCAGCAGCCAGATCATGAAGGGGTTGAAGGCCTGGTACCAGGTCGACGGGATGGTGAAGCCGAAGACCGTGGGCCAATGTGTGCTCTGGTCGGCCCACAGCTGCATCGTGTTGCCCTGCTGTTCGTAGACGGCCCAGAACGCGGCCGTGACGACGCAGGCCGCCGTGATGGCCATCACACGAGGTCGGTCCTCGCGCGGCAGTCGCATCATCCACACCAGGCTGGAGCCCACCACCACCACGGCCAGCGCCACGGGCACCACCGGCGGCAGCGTCAGCAAGCCCAGCAGGGCCAGGATGCCCACCGGCACGCCCAGCACGTAGACGGCCAGGCCGGCGATCGGCTTCGATCGTGAAGCCGTGGGCAGCGGCTCGACGGGCAGCTTGTCCTGGTTCAGCAGGTAGACCGCCAGGCCCAGCAGCATGCCCACACCCGCCGCACCGAAGCCGTAATGCCAGCCCACCACCTGGCCCAGCGTGCCGCAGATCAGCGGCGCCATGAAGGCGCCGAGGTTCACGCCGACGTAGAAGATCGAGTAGGCGCGGTCGCGCCGCGGGTCGTCGGCGGCGTAGAGGCCACCCACCTGCGTCGAGATGTTGGGTTTGAAGCAGCCGTTGCCGATGATCAGGAACATCAGGGCGACGAAAAACAGACCCTCGGCGGCCATCAGGAAGTGGCCGATGGCCATCAGCACACCACCCGCCACCACCGCCTTGCGCCGGCCCAGCAACTGGTCGGCCAGCATGCCGCCGAAAAACGGCGTGAGGTAGACGAAGCCGGTGTAGAGGCCGTAGACCTGCGACGACAAGGCCTGCGGCGACATGACACCGAACGCGGCTTCCAGCGCCTGCTTCAGCGCGTTGAACCCCAGCACCTCGGCGCCGACGTCGGGCTGCACGAAGAGGTGGTTCACCATGTACAGCACGAGCAGCGAACGCATGCCGTAATAGCTCATGCGCTCCCACATCTCGGTCAGGAAGAGGATGAAGAGCCCCTTCGGGTGGCCGAACCAGGTGCCCTGGGTTCGGCGGGTGTCGGCGGTGTCGATGTGTGCTCCTTCGCTGCCGCACCCGGGTGCCGGCGGCGCCGCAGTGTAGGCGCGGTGCGGGCTGGACACGCCGGTCGCTGCGCAGCCCGTCGCGACGCACCGCTTGCAGCGGCCAGGGTCTAGCATCCACTCCCCACCGCCCGCCTGGCTTGCACCCCCATGAAGCTGTTCGATCCTGACAGTGCACTCGGCATGGCCACCTGCAGACGCGCGGCGCCGCTCGTCGCCGTGCTCATGCTGGCGGGGGGCTGCTCGACGACCCCCATGCTGCCGGCCCTGCGCGCCGACGAGCCGCCGCGCTTCGACTTCCCTGAGCCCACGACCACTGGCGCGCTGACGATCGCGAACCTGTCCGTGGGCGAGGGCGCGCGCACGGGCAGCCAGATCGGGGTGGTCAGCGGCGCGTTGTGGGGCCTGGCCTGCGGACCGTTGGCCGTGCTGTGCGTTCCGGTGGCCGCCGCCCTGGGTGCCGGCGCCGGCGCCGGCGCTGGCGGCATCGTCGGCATCGCCGGCGCGCTGACGCCAGAGCAGTCCGAGCAGCTGCGCGTGCGCCTGGCCGGCGCACGGCGGTCGCACGACCTCGCCGCCGAACTGCGCGAGCAGATCACGCGCCGCGCCCGCAGCCACTGGGACACGCCCGCTTCACCCCCCAAGGCCAGCGTGACCGTACGGCTGAAGGACGTGGCGCTGACGTCCACACGCGACGAGCAGATCGGCCTCGTGCTCGAGGTCTCGGTCAGCGCGCAGCGCGAGCGGGCCGCACCCGGAAGTTCTGCGCAGGAAAAGCTGTTCATCTGCAGGCCCTCGCCGGCCGGCCTCGCGGTGTGGCTCGACGCTCGCAGCGACTATGTCGACGTGACGCTAAGTGGCTGCGTGGCGCAGATTGCCGCGCAAGTCGTCGCCGAACTGGCGCGTCCCTGACCTTGCCGAGGACCTTATGGCCGTCTCCGTCTTCGACCTCTTCAAGATCGGCATCGGCCCGAGCAGCAGCCACACCGTGGGCCCGATGCGCGCCGCGCGCCTGTTTGCGCTGCGGCTGGAACACGATGGCCTGCTGGACCGCACGGCACGCGTGCTGAGCCAGCTCTACGGTTCGCTCGGCGCCACCGGCAAGGGCCACGGCAGCGACAAGGCGGTGCTGCTGGGTCTGGCCGGGCACGAGCCCGACACCGTCGACGTGGACGCCGTCCCGGCCCTGCTGGCCGCGCTGCGCAAGGCCGGCCGGCTGGCGCTGCTGGGGCGGCACGACGTCACCTTCAGCGAGAAGGACGACCTGAAGTTCTTCCGCCGCGAGGCCCTGCCCTTCCATGCCAACGGCCTGCGTTTCACGGCCTTCGACGCCGAGGGCGCCGAACTGTCCAGCCGTGTCTACTACTCGGTGGGCGGCGGCTTCGTCGTCAGCGAGGAGGTCGCTGCCGACGGTACGAAGCAGAAGCTCATCGCGCCCGACACGACGCTGCTGCCGCACCCCTTCCACAGCGGCGACGAACTGTTGCAACGCTGCCGCGAGGTCGGTGGCCCGATCGCCGAGGTGATGCGCCGCAACGAACGCCACTGGCGCAGCGATGCCGACATCGACGCCGGCCTGCTGAAGATCTGGCGCGTGATGCAGGACTGCGTCGAACGCGGCTGCCGCAGCGACGGCGTGCTGCCCGGCGGCTTCAAGGTCAGGCGCCGCGCCAAGGCACTGCGCGAGGCGCTGACTGCGCACCCCGAAGCCGCACTGCGCGACCCGCTGCAGGTGCTGGACTGGGTGAACCTCTACGCACTGGCGGTGAACGAGGAGAACGCCGCCGGCGGCCGTGTCGTCACCGCGCCCACCAACGGCGCGGCCGGCATCGTGCCGGCGGTGCTGCACTACTACATACGCTTCGTGCCGGGCGCGGCGGACGACAAGGTGGTCGACTTCCTGCTCACCGCCGCGGCCATCGGCATGCTCTACAAGGAAAACGCCAGCATCAGCGGCGCCGAGGTCGGTTGCCAGGGTGAAGTGGGCGTGGCCTGCAGCATGGCCGCGGGTGTCTTGTGCGCGGTGATGGGCGGCACCCCCGAGCAGGCCGAGAACGCCGCCGAGATCGGCATGGAGCACCACCTCGGCCTGACCTGCGACCCGGTGGGCGGGCTGGTGCAGATTCCGTGCATCGAACGCAACGCCATCGCGTCGGTGAAGGCCATCAACGCGGCGCGCATGGCGCTGCGCGGTGACGGCACGCACTTCGTTTCGCTCGATCAGGTCATCAAGACCATGCGCGAGACCGGCGCCGACATGATGACCAAGTACAAGGAAACGGCCCGCGGCGGGCTGGCGGTGAACATCGTGGAGTGCTGACCGCACGCAAGCTTGGGCAAGGTCAAGCCGCCGGCCAGCGGGACGGCCTAGATTGCGCGCTTCGTCGCAAGACGCTGCGGAGCGCAACGTGAACCTGGCCCAAAGCCTGCTGCTGGCACTGAAGGCGCGCGGCGCCACCGAGGTCTTCGGCATTCCCGGCGACTTCGCGCTGCCGCTGTTCCGCGAGATCGAGCGCTGCGCGGTACTGCCGCTCTTCACGCTGTCGCACGAACCCGGCGTGGGCTTCGCAGCCGATGCGGCGGCGCGTGCGCGTGGCGGGCTGGGCGTGGCGGCCGTGACCTACGGCGCCGGCGCCATCAACCTGCTCAATGCCGTGGCCAGCGCCTACGCCGAACGGGTGCCGCTGGTGGTGCTGTCGGGCGCACCCGCCGCGCACGAGTCGGGCAGCGGCCTGCTGCTGCACCACCAGGTGAAGACACTCGACTCGCAGTGGAAGCTGTTCGCCGAACTCACCGTCGACCGTGCGCGCCTGGACGACGTGCAGCGTGCACCCGAGCTGATCGCGCGTGTGCTCGACGCCGCGCTGGCGCGTTCGCGCCCCGTCTACCTGGAGATCCCGCGTGACATGCCGGCGCAGCCCTGCGCGGCGGTGCCGATGACCCCCGCCCCGGCGCCCGACCCCGAACGTCTGGCCGCCTGCGCCGACGAACTGCTGGCCCGGCTGGCGGCGGCGCAGCGGCCGGTGCTGATGGTGGGCGTCGAGGTGCGGCGTTACGGTCTCGAGGGCCGCGTGGCCGAACTGGCGCGGCGCCTGGGCTGCCCGGTGGTCACCAGCTTCATGGGCCGCGGCCTGCTCGCCGAGGCCGACGTGCCGCTGCTCGGCACCTACCTCGGCCTGGCCGGTGACCTGGCGCTGAGCGAACGTGTCGAGCAGTCCGACGGCCTGCTGCTGATGGGCGTCATCGTCTCCGACACCAACTTCGCCGTGTCTTCCCGGCGCATCGACCTGCGCCAGACGGTGCACGTCTATGACGGCAGCGTCGTGATGGGCCACCACGTCTACCCCGCCGTGCCCATCGCGGCGCTGGTGGACGCGCTGCTGGCCCGCCTGCCCGCGGGGGCACCGCGCGCACCTTTGCCGGAGGCGGTGCAGGCGCCCGAAACGACGCCCGCCGACGCCGCTGCGATCCGGCCGGAAGACATCGCGGCCGCGGTGAATGCGCTGCTGCGGCGGCACGGCAGCATGCCGCTGGCCAGCGACATCGGCGACTGCCTGTTCACGGCCATGGACATCCCCCACGCGGCGCTCGTCGCGCCGGGGTACTACGCGACCATGGGCTACGGCGTACCGGCCGGGCTGGGCCTGCAGGTGGCCACCGGCCAGCGGCCCATCATCCTGGTCGGCGACGGCGCCTTCCAGATGACGGGCTGGGAACTCGGCAATGCCGCGCGCTGTGGCTGCGACCCGATCGTGCTGGTCTTCAACAACGCCAGCTGGGAGATGCTGCGCGCCTTCGAACCCACGGCGCGCTTCAACGACCTCGGGCGCTGGGATTTCGCGGCCATGGCCGCCGGCATGGGCGGCGACGGCCATGCCGTGGCCACCCGCGCCGAGCTGGCCGCGGCGCTGGCGCGCGCCCACGCCACGCGCGGCCGCTTCCAGCTCATCGACGTTCGTCTGGCGCCCGGCGGGCTGTCACCGACGCTGGCGCGTTATGTCGGCGCGGTGAAACGCTTGTCGTCGCCGGGCTGAGGCCTCAGCCGGCGCGGCGGAAGGGCATCCACAGCAGGCGCGGCAGTGACAGCCGCGCGGGGTCGCGCTCGGTGTCGGTGCCGAAGCTGCGTGGCCCGGCGCCCACCGGCGTGCGCCAGGTGCGGAAGAGGCGGTCCCACCACGAAAAGACGATGCCGAAGTTGTGGTTCGCGTCGGACAGGTCGACCGAGTGGTGCACGCGGTGCAGGTCGGGCGTGACGAAGACCACGCGCACGGCCCGTTCGGCGCCTGCACCGAGGCTGGCGTTGGCGTGCACGAAGACGTTGTGCAGCGCACCGAGCAGGCTGCTGACCAGCACGGCCTCGACCGGCAGGCCCAGCGTGACGACGACGAAGCTGCTCGTCAGCGCAACGAGCGCCGCTTCCCCGGGGTGGAAGCGAAAGGCCAGCGCGGCGTCGAAGCGCAGGTCGCTGTGGTGCACCTCGTGCACCCGCCACAGCCACGCCAGGCGGTGCATCACGCGGTGCAGCAACCAGCCCATGAGATCCAGCGCGACCAAGGCCACAGGCAGCGCCATCCAGAAGGGCGCGCCCAGCGCCGGCAGCAGGCCCAGGCCGAGGGCCTCGGCCCACCAGGCCGCAAACGCGGTGATCAGCGGCACCACGAGGTAAGGCACGGCGTGGTTGACGGCCAGCAAGCCGAAGTTGCCGGCCCAGCGTGTGCTGCCGTCGGCAGCGTCGGCGGGCAGCACGGGGCGGGCGCGCTCCCACAGCAGCGTGATCACGTAGGCGAAGAGGGCGCTCGCCGTGATCACCAGCGAGGCGTTCTGAACCAGGGCCTCCATGGACCGCGGCCGCGGACGGAGGCAGGCAGCGTGTTTACTTGCGCTTGTTGCGCGTCACGGCCCAGCCGATGGCGGCGGCCAGGCCGACCAGGGCCCAGGTGCCGGGCTCGGGGACGGTGTTGCCGCCGCCAGGCACTCCGGCATGCGCAGCCATCGAGAGCGTCAAGGTGGCCAGTGCGGCCGCGGCAGTGAAGAGCTTGGTGCGCATGGCGATTCCCTCGATCGGTCGGAAAGATGCGGATGCTACCCAACGGATCCCGGCCTCTGCCCCCCGATCCGCGGGTTTGGCAGGCCCGGCGGGCGCCGGAGCTGCAACAGCGTGCAACACCGCACGCCACCGGCTGCCGTGCCAGCCTGTCACTCCCGGTCGGCCGGCATCGCCAGCGGCTCAGCCGCACTGCCCGCCACCGGCCCCGCCACCACCGGCTTCGGCTTGCGCAGCCGCGCCAGGTAGCTGTACATCACCGGCACCACCACCAACGTCAGCAGCGTGCTGGTGATCACGCCGCCGATGATCGCCCGCCCCATCGGCGCCTGCGTCTCGCCGCCGTCGTTCAGCGCCAGCGCCAGCGGCAGCATGCCGAAGACCATGGCCATCGTCGTCATGATGATCGGCCGCATGCGTGTCAGACCGGCCTGCAGCAGCGCCTCCGGCACGGTGGCGCCGGCCTTGCGTGCGTGGTTCGCGAAGTCGACGAGAAGAATCGCGTTTTTCGTCACCAGGCCCATCAGCATCACCAGGCCGATCATGCTGAAGATGTTCAGCGTGCTCTTCGTGAACAGCAGCGCCAGCATCACCCCGATCAGCGCCAAGGGAAGGCTGGCCATGATCGCGATGGGCTGCAGGAAACTGCCGAACTGGCTGGCCAGCACGATGTAGATGAAGATCGCCGCCAGCGCCATCGCCGCCAGCAGGCCGCCGAAGGCTTCGCTCTGCTGCTGCATGCGGCCGCCGATGTCGAAGGTGTAGCCCGGCGGCAGCGTCGTGGCCTTGATCAGCTTCTGCACGTCTTCGCCCACCTCACCGGCGCTGCGGCCCTGCACGCCGGCGAACACCGCCTCGCGGCGCTGCAGGTTCTGGCGCCGGATGACCTCGGGGTTGAACACGCTTTCGATGGTGGCCACGCTGTCCAGCGTGATCGGCGTGCCGTCCTTGGCGAAGGCCACCGGCAGCGCACGCAGCTGTTCGACCCGTTCACGCTGCGACTCGTTCAGGCGCAGCACGACGTCGACCTGGTCGCCGTCGGGCGTGGTCCAGTAGGTGGCGGTCTCGCCGTTGACGTAGGCGCGCAGGCTGCTGGCCAGTTGCGGCGCGGTCAGCCCCAGTTCACGCACGGCGCCGGGCCTGAGCTTCACGGCATACGCCGGCAGGCCCTGCTGCACCGAGCTCTCGACGTCGACGACGTTCGGGATCTTCTTCACCTTCTCGGCGAACTCGTTGGCCACCTTGGCCAGGCCGTCGGCATCGCTGCCCAGGATGGCGACGTAGATCGGCCGGTTGAAGCCGACGCTGGCGTCGGTGCCGGGGATGCGCGCGATGGCCTTGCGGATGGCTTCCTCGACTTCCTTCTGGCTGCGGCTGCGGTCCTTGCGGTCCTTCAGCGCGATGTTCATCCAGGCCTGGTTGCGCTGGCCGGCGCCGCCGACCCAGGTCGACAGGTCACGCACCTCGGGCAGCGCGGTCACGATGTCCTCGATCTGCCGCACCTTGGCGTCGCTGCGCTCCAGGCTGCTGCCCACCGGCATGCGCAGCTGCAGCTGGGTGTAGCCTTGGTCGGTCTCGGGCACGAACTCGCTGCCCACCAGCGGCGCCAGGCCCAGCGCGACGATGAAACTCAGCGCGCCTGCGCTCATCACCACGCCGCGCGGCGTCAACGTGGCCAGACGCCAGTGGCGCGGACTGGCCTTGTCGCGTCGCTGGTGCGCATCGAAGCCGTGGGCGTAGACCGGGATGCCGAGCTTGAAGCGACGCCAGCCCAGCGTCCAGCGCCGTTCGCTGAAGATCCAGTGGATGGCACGCTCGTAGACACGGTGCAGCCCGTCCATGGCGGCGTCGGTGGCGCGGATGGCGTGGCCGATGACGGGCCAGCGCTTCATGCGCACCGAAGGCGGGTCGTGCCAGACGCTGCTGAGCATGGGGTCGAGCGTGAAGCTGACGAACAGGCTCACCAGCACCGCCACCACCACGGTGATGCCGAAGGGGTAGAAGAACTTGCCGATGATGCCGCCCATGAAGGCCACCGGGGCGAACACGGCGACGATGGCGAAGGTGGTGGCCATCACCGCCAGGCCGATTTCCTCGGTGCCTTCGCGTGCGGCGCGGAAGTGGTCCTTGCCCATGCCGACGTGGCGCACGATGTTCTCGCGCACGACGATGGCGTCGTCGATCAAGAGGCCGATGCACAGGCTCAGCGCCATCATCGTCATGAAGTTCAGCGTGAAGCCGAAGGCATACACCGCGATGAAGCTGCTGATGACGGCAATGGGCAGCGTCAGCCCCGTGATGATCGTGCTGCGCCAGCTGTGCAGGAAGAGGAAGACGATGGCGACGGTGAGCAGCGCACCTTCGATCAGCGTGTTGCGCAGGCCGGTGAGGCTGCCCTTGACCCAGTCGCTGTCGGCGCGGATGAGGCGCAGCTCGGTGTCGGGTGGCAGGCCCTTGCGGATCTCGTCCAGCGCCGCCTTCACGGCTTCGCCGGCGGCCACGATGTTAGCGTCCTGCTGCTTGAAGACGTTGAAGCTGATCGCCGGCTGGCCGTTGATGCGCGACAGCGAATCGGGTTCACGTTCACGTTCGATCAGGGTGCCCAGGTCGGCCAGCGTCAGGTTCAGGTTGCCGCGCCTGGCCACTACCAGGGTCTCGAACTGGCGCGGGTCGCGCACGCGGCCCTCGACACGCAACAGCACGTCCTGCGTATGGTCGCTCAACAGGCCCACTGGCTGGTCGGCGTTGGCTTCCTTCAGCGCCGCGGCAATCTCGGCCGGCGTCACGCCGTAGGCGCGCAGGCGCACGGGGTCGAGGTCGATGCGCACCTCTCGCTGCGTCATGCCATTGACCTCGATGCGCGCCACGCCTTCGACGCGGCGCAGCCGTTTCTCGACCGCGTTTTCGGCCAGGATCGACAGTTCACGCGCGCTGCGGGTCTTGCTCACCAGCGCCGCGTTGACGATGGGCTGGCTGTTGTCGTTGTTCCAGCGCGCGATCGTCGGCGCCTTCACGTCCTTCGGAAATCCACCCTGCACCGCGGCGACGCGGTCGCGCAGGTCCTGCATGGCGCGGCCCATGTCGGCGTCGAGGCCGAACTCGACGTTGACCCAGCCGGTGCCCTCGCGGGCACCCGAGGTGATGCGCTTGACACCGGCCACGCCGTTGACGGCCTCTTCCAGCGGCTTGACGAGTTCACGCTCCACGGCCTCGGGCGACGCACCCGGGTAGCGCACTTCCATCCAGGCGCCGGGGAAGCTGATGTCGGGCATCTGCTCGACGCCGAGCTTGGCGTAGCTGAAGAGGCCCAGCACACACAAGGCCACCATCACCATCGCGGCGAAGACGGGGTTGTTGATCGAGACGCGGGTGATCCACATGGTCCGTTCCCCCCGCCTTACTTCACCAGCGGCGTCGACGCCGCGGCCGAGGCCACCGGTGCCGTCTTGCCCGCCACCACCAGCGCCTTGGCGCCTTCACGCAGGTTGTCGAAGCGCGCCGCCAGCACCTGGCTGGCCGGCGTCACGCCCTGCAGCACCTCGACGCGGCCCTCGCGCGGGTCCTTGCGGCCCAGCGTCACGGCGCGGCGCGCCAGCAGGCCGCCTTCGATCACCCACACGTGGTCCTGGCCCGAGGTGTTGCCCACCGCGCTGGCGGGCAGGGTCAGGCGGTCGGCATCGTCGGCCAGCGTGGCGCGCGCCAGCGCGTACTGCCCGGCGCGCAAGGTTTCCTTCGGATTGGCCATCGTGATGGTCACGCCGATGCTGCGTGTGCCGGGTTCGGCCGCCGGCGCGATGCGCGCGATGCGCCCGGCCACCGGCTGGGTCACACCTTCCACTTGCACCTCGACCGCCATGCCCGGCGCGATGCGGCTCACCTCGTGCGTGCCGACACTGCCCGCCAGTTCCAGCGTGGCCAGGTCGACGATGGTCAGCACCTGCTGTTCGGCGGCGACCTTCTCGCCGGGCACGACATGGCGCTTGGCCACGATGCCCGCGATGGGGGCCAGCAGGCTGGCGTCGCGCAGGCCCACCCGGGTGGTTTCCAGCGACGCCTGTGCCGCGTTGAGTTGCGCGCGCGCGGTGTCCAGCGCCGCGCGTGAACTGTCCAGCGCGCTGGGTGAAATGAACTGCTGCGCGGCGAGGCGCTCGTTGTTGGCATGTGCCCGCTCGGCCTGGGCCAGCGTGGCGCGCGCCGATTCGAGCTGGGCGCCACGTTCGGCAACGCGGCTGGCCAGATCGGCCAGGTCGATGCGGCCCAGCAGCTGCCCGGCCTGCACACGGCTGCCTTCAGCCACCGTCAGGCTCAGCAGCGTGCCACCGGCCTTGGCGCGCACCATCGCCGTCTGCGGTGCCACCAGCGGGCCCGAGAACTCGACCATGCCCGGCAGGCGCGCCAGCGCCGGCTGCACCACTTCACGCGGCGAAAACTCCAGCGGCACGTCGGGCTTCTTGTCGCCCTTGGCGTCCTTGGCGTCCTTGCCCGCCTTGCCATCCGCCGGCGCCGAGGCCGACTGCGCCACCGCGGTGCCCATGGCCGCACCCGGCAAGGTCAGCAGACCGGCCTGCCAGGCCCCACCGGCACCGGCCAGCACCACCACACCCAGGCCACCGGCCAGCCACCATTTCTTCTTCATCTTGTCTTCCCTCCAGCTCGGAATTCAGGCAAAGGCCTGTCAGCGCGCCGCAGTGTAGGCAGCGCCCTCGCCGGCTGGGCGCGCTTGCGACGAAGCGTGCAAAGCGGGCGACGAACTGCAGCCGGCCCCGCGCTGCCGGGCGGGCGCTGCCGCGGGCGCCGCAGCGGGCGGCCGCTCAGGCGGTGTCGACCGCCTGCGGCATCCGGGACAGCGCCCAGCGTTCGAGGTCGGCGGCCTCCAGCGGGCGGCTGAAGAGGTAGCCCTGGCCGGCGTCGCAGGTCAGCGCACGCATCAGCACCGCCTGGCCTTCGGTCTCGATGCCCTCGGCCACGGTGTTCATTCCCATGGTGCGCGCCACGCGGATCGTGGCCTCGATCAGCACCCGGTGGTACTCCACCGTCTCGGCATGCTTGACGAAGCTGCGGTCGATCTTGACGGTGTCCACCGGCAGCTGGTGCAGGCAGGCCAGGCTGGAGTATCCGGTGCCGAAATCGTCCAGCGCCAGCCGCACGCCCAGCGCCTTCAGCTCGCGCAGCGTGGCCTGCACCCGGTCGTCCTGGGCGGCCAGGCTTTCAGTCACCTCCAGCTGCAGCTGCGCGGGCTGCATGCCGCAGGCCTGCAGCACGGCACGCACCTCTTCCACCATCGATACCCGCTTGAGCTGGGCACGCGACAGGTTCACCGCCAGCTGGCGCGGCGCAGCGTCGCGCAGCGAGCGCTGCCACTGCATGAACTGGCAGCAGGCGGTTTCCAGCACGAAGGCGCCCAGCGCGTCGATGAGGCCGCACTCCTCGGACACCGGCACGAAGTCGACGGGCGGCACCAGGCCGCGCTGCGGGTGGTTCCAGCGCACCAGGGCCTCGACGCCGGACATCTGACGGTCGCTCAGGCTCACCACCGGCTGGTAGACGACAAAAAGTTCGCCCTCCTTGAGCGCGCGGCGCAGGTCGGCTTCGAGCTCGAGCACACGCACCACACGTTCGTGCATCGAGTCGTCGAACAGCATCCAGCGGCCACGGCCGGCACGCTTGGCCTCGTACATCGCGGTGTCGGCATTGCGCAGCACCGCCTCGGCCAGGGCCTCGTCGGCGACGGCGGTGGCGGCAGCCACGGCAGCCGCGCCTTCGCCGCCCAGGGGCTGCAGATCGGCACAGACGACGACCCCGATGCTCACGCTGCTTTGCACCGGTGTGTTCTCGAGCAGGTAGGGCTCGGCCAGGTCCTGCAGCAGGCGGCTTGCGATGACGCCGACACGCGTCACGTCAGCCACGCCGTCGAGCACGACGACAAACTCGTCGCCGCCCAGGCGCGCAGCCATCGGGTCTTCCACACGCGCCACGGCATCGCCCGGGCGCAAGGCCAGCGACAGGCGCTGCGCCACCTGGCGCAGCAGCTCGTCGCCGGCCCCGTGGCCCAGCGTGTCGTTGACCTGCTTGAAGCGGTCGAAGTCCATGAACAGCACGGCAAAACCATAGCCGGGATGGCGCCGCGCGTGATGGATGGCGCGCTGCACGCGGTCGAGGACGACGCTGCGGTTGGGCAAGCCGGTCAGCGAGTCGGTGCGCGCCGACAAAGCCAACTGCGACTGCATGCGCTTGCGCTCGGTGATGTCGGCATTGACGCTGACGAAGCCATCGACGCGGCCGTTGTCGTCGTGCAGCGGCTGCAGATCGACGTCGAGCCAGAGTTCACGGCCGTCGCGATGCCGGCACAGCAGCTCGCAGCGAATCCCCCTGCCCTGGGCCGTGGCCTCGCGCAGCGCCAGACTGGCCGCCGAACCGCCGTCGTCGCCATGCAGTACCCGGCCCGGCGGCTCGCCCATGGCGTCGGCCAGCGCATGTCCCGACAGCCGCGTGAAGGCCTCGTTGGCCCACAGCACACGGTCCTCGCGGTCGGTGATGATGACCATCGAGTGGGTGC
>CAMTUD010000025.1:0-9494 GCA_947084805.1 uncultured beta proteobacterium
CGTGGTCGAGGCCGCCGTGTCGGAAGCGACCTTCCAGCAGATCGCCGAAAAGATGCGCCGCACGATGGGCATCCGCCTGAAGGGCGACCCGGTGCGGACCATCGAAGTCGTCGGGACCCGCTACCTCCTCAACGAGGGCGAGCGGTCCGGCCTGCTGCGCCACCTGATCGAAGGCGGCGACCTGTCGGCCTACGGCCTGGTCAATGCCGTGACGCACTTCGCCCAGGACGTGGACGACTACGACCGCGCCACCGAGTTCGAGGCGCTGGGCGGCAGGCTGCTCGAGCAATCGAAGGCCGAATGGGACACGCTCGCGGAAGCGGCGTGAGCCCCGGATGTGCCGGTCCTGCGTGACCGGCACTCCTGAATCCGACCGTCGCGGGACACCGGCCAACAGGAGCAGGTGTCCCGCCTTTTTTACATTTTTCGTTAACAAATGATCATGCGACGCCGCAACAGTTTGGACGCTTCTTGTCGTTACATTGCTGATACAAGACACTCGCCGGCAGTCGGTTTCGGGTTCGGGCAGCCATGCTCGCCGTACACTCGCCGACGGTTTCCCGACCTCCAGGACCAGCAGAAGAGTCCAACACATGGATCAAGATTCCGGTTCCAGCGAGCCCAGACTGCCCATCTCGAAGGCGATCCTCGCCGTCCTCGACAGGCATGCGGTTCCCGAGAGGCAGCGACTGGCGACGCTCCAGGCCGCCGTTGAAATGTCCTACCAGCAGGTACGCCGACGGATGACGGGTGAAAGCCCGTGGAACGTCGACGAGATCAAGCGACTCGCCTCGCACTTCGGCGAACCGCTGTTCGGGCTGCTTGCAACGCTCGTCGACGACGTGGGCCATCAGGCGACGCTGCATCTCGGTGGCGTCGCGCTCCCCTGTTCGATCTGGCTCGGCCCGCAGGCGCCACCCAAGACACGCATCGGCCCCCTCGTCGCCGTCGCTGGGGAGTCGGCCGACCACTGGAACGTCGTGCCGCTCGCGGAGGCCGGCGAGCGCCAGGCCCACGAGATCAAGCGCCTCATCTTCGAGGCGGCGCCCCCCAGGCGCGTGGCCATCGTTGACGACGACGACGACCTGGCCGCCAGCATCGTCCAGTTCCTGCGCGAGAAAGGGCTCGACGCCATCTCGTACAGGACGGGTGAGAACCTCCTGGCCGCCCTGGAGACCTCGCGTTTCGACGGCTTCATCCTCGACTGGATGCTGGGTGAGGGCAACATCAGGGACCTGCTGCCCGCGGTGCGGACCAGAAGTCCGGGTGCGCCCATCATCATCCTGACCGGCCAAATCAAGGCGGGAGGCGCCCAGGAAGACGAGCTGGAATCGACGCTCGCCGCCTACCGTGCGCAGCTCTACGAGAAGCCGACCCGCATGCTGAGCCTCTTCACCGCGCTCGACCTCGGCTTCGAACCCGCCCCGCGCGCTGGCTGAGGCGGTCCGCGCAACCCGACCTGGCCCGACCACGCCGGGCAGCTCTGTCGTGCCCGGCCGCCTGCTCGCTTCCAATGCCGCGAAGGCTTCGTTCCTTGATCTAGTTTTTGACAGTGTGTAAGCTAATCATTGACATTTTACGGTCCACATGATTACGCTTCTCGTCAAGTCGGCAACGTACAGCGAACGCCGGCCTGACGCGGTGGCCATCCCGCTCCCGCGTCGACCCGCCAGTCGGCAGACCGGGAGTGAGCACCATGGCCTCATCACCTCTCAATGACGTCCAGCACGCCAACTTCATCATCCTCAGCCTGATCCGCGATGCCGCGCGGGCGGACCCCGGCACGGCCTGCTGCCGCTTCGGGATGACGCTCGCGCAGTTGAAGGCGATCAGCGACTTGCCGCCGGACGGGGTCATGGCCATCGTCACCGGCATGGGCAACGAGGCCCTGTTCTTTCCGCGCGAGGATCTCGACCGCCTGCTCCAGTTGCCGCCCGCGGTGTCAGCGGTGCTAGTGTCGGCGACCGCGCGCCTGCCGGCCGCCCGGGGAGCGAAGAGCGCGGCGCAACGATCGGCTTCGGCGTGATGAGCCTGGCCGCGGGGCACGCTCGTGGTGGCGGTTGTGGCAAGGGCGGACACACGGATAAGGTCGTTGGAGACCGCGCGCGAGTGCGTGCGTCTCGGAGCCAGGCAGCGCACCATCGCCTTCCTCACGGGCCTGCCGACGAGCTTCATCTTCCACAACATCTACGACGCAGAACATCTGCCGCCACGAGGGCGCCCGCCCTATACCGAGGACTTCATCTACCGGTGCTCTCTCAGGATGCAGGCCGAGGTCGGCATGTTCGCGACCAAGTACCGCCTGCTCACCGCCGAAGGCATTGCGCCCGCCCAGGCCCTGATCACAGCGTTCAGGCACTACAGCTCGGTCGTCCACCAGCCATCGTTTTCGTTCGACGAGGCCTTCTTCGTCGTCTCCAACCTCGACGGCATCTGGGCCGCCTCCACCCGCACCCTCGAACTCGGCGCCTGCCGCCGTTGCGCCCGCCTTCACCTGCTCCCGCACGGTGCCGCGCCGGCGGTGGCCGGTTGTCCCTATTGCCGACCCCACCGTACGGACCGCGCGCCGGCGCGTGGGCGGCCGCATGCGGACCACAGGGCGCCCGCACCAGCCACCGACACAGAAGCGGTGACGGTCCCTGCTGCACTGGAGGCCCAGATCCGATCCTTGCGCACCGAGCGCATGTTCGAACAGCTGGGCGCGCATCCGCGTGTGGTGGCCACACTCACCGGCGCGTCAGCGTCGTCCGACAGGAGGGTATCGTCGCGCCATCGCGAGGGGCCAACGCACATCGGACGCGCGGTCAATCTGATCCGCTGGGGTGTCGCGGTCAAGACGGTGCAGCGCGCGCAGTTCTCGCTGGTCGCGACCGCCTACACCCGTCTGCTTGCCGCCGACTTCGAACCCGCGGACGCGGTGCGGGCCGCATTCGTCCACGTCTCCGCCATGTTGCCGACGGTGGAGCCGCTGTCCTTCGACCGCTGCTTCGAGGTCATCTCGATGATCGATGCCCGCTGGGGCGCAGCCGAGCCCTCGTTCGACCTGCTGTCATGTCCCAAGTGCCACGCCAGTTTTCTTGCAAGTCGCATGGACAGGGAGCGCCCCCACTGCCCGTTCTGCGCGTTGGTCCGTACACCGGAGAAGTACCTTTGATGAAGGCACACGTCACTCGCTGATCGTGCCGGGCGACAACTGCATTCGGCCTGAACGGTCGCGCGTGATGACCGGCTGTGGGACATAAACAGACTGAACTCGGACTTTCGCGACAGATGGCCTGAACGGCAGCGAACACGAACATCTGCAGTTGGGCGCAGGCGCCCTTGAACGGCAGCGTCGTTGCAATCCAACTTTGGAAGCCGCAAGTGCTACTGCAGCGCTTGATCGCAAGACCTGGTCTTCATGCCCTCGCCGTCTGGCGACATTACGAAGCGGCAAAGCAGCGCTACCTTCGCGCCGATGAAGGCGTTCTCTTTTGCGCAGGTGCCGGGATCTTGATCTTCCCGACCACGCTCAGCGCCTGCGCAGTGAGATGAGTTTGGGCATAAGCCAGGACAGGTTTGACGCCCGAGAGCTGGTAGCCCGCGAAGGCCCGCACCAGCGGCTCGCGGCTGCGGAGGCCCAGCGGCGGTTCGTTCGAGACACCCAGCGTGGCATCGTCCGCCCTCACTTCGAACACAACCCGGTCGATGTCCTTCAGGAAGGAAACGTCCAGGTTGGCGTGGATGGCCGCCATGTCGTTGAGTTTGCGCAGTAGCAGGCCGGGACCTTCCAGCCACTCATCCTCCGCAGGACGATCGGAGATGAGGATACGCACCTTGACGCCACGCTTCAGCGCTTGATCCAGCAGCAAAAGCCGCACCGCCGTTAGCCGTGCCGCAACGGGCAACGTGGTGGTGACCAAGACGTCGCGCCTAGCCTTTTGGAACGCGTCGTCGACAAGTTGCGGCACTTCGAACGGCAACAGCGAGCGCACCGGAATCTGCTCGAGCTGCTGCTGAACCGAGGCCAGTTCGGACTTCTTGGCATCGAGCTTTGCAGCCGCGGCCGCAGAGTCCTGCCGCCCAAGTCCCGCGATGCCCAACTGAAGCGTGCTCTTGAGCGTCAGCAAGTCAGCCAGCGACCCATTGCCGGGCAGAACATTCAGCGGTTTGATCCGCTGGTCCACCGCCATGGCGCCCGAGCGCCGGTTGAACAGGCTGTCCAATCCGAGTCGCGGCAGCATCTCGTGCTTCGCGATGGCGTCGCTGCTGGGGTGATCGATGACGCCATCGATGGCCACTCGGGCCAAGGGCTCTGCACCCTTCCCGCGTCCGTAGAGCAAAAGCACCGCCGGGATGTAGCGCAGGGTCCGCCGCAGAACGGACAGGTAGCGGATCACGTGTTCGCCATCGCGCAGTTGATTGCCGGGCAGCTGCTCCAAGGGCAGATCCATGAGTGCCGGCAAGCGCGTGCTCGGCGGTGCGAGGCGGACCATGCGTTCAAGCGCGAGCGCACGCCCCGGCTTGAGGGTGAGCCGGGCCTTGACGACGCGTTGAGTCAGCGGGTTCCAGGCGAGTGAAATGGCCTTCTCATAGATCAGTCGCTCTCCTGCCTCGCTGAGCACGGCAACCCCTTTCGGCCGCAGTGCCAGGTGGGGTGTCTGTGCCAGGTATTCGTCATCCGACAGAGACTCGACCACCTTCGCGCCGTATTCACCGCCGAGCCCCAGAATGCCGACCACATCGGCGCTCGAGCGAACGCCCGCCTGGACGGCCTTGAGGATGAACTCCTCCACCGGCATGAGGTTGCGCTTCTCCGCGACCAGACTATCCACCGACAGCAGATAGATCGGCAGGCCTATGGGCAGGTAGTCTATGAGCGGCATGCCGTCCATCTTCTGCTGCTGCTCCGCGACGGCATCAAACTCGATCATGGCTGACGATCGCGCACTCGGCGGGGTTGTTGTCGATGTGGGCCAACACAGGGCGAAAGGGGTTCTCGGAGTTGACCGACCGGCAGAAGTCGTCGTCACCGACGATGATCAGTGCGTCGCGCCCTCGGGACAGTGCCACATTCAAGCGAGGTACTTCTCGCTGGAACCCCAGCCGGCCCTTGTCGTTGGAGCGAGTCACGCTGTAGATGCAGATGTCCGCGTCCTTGCCCTGGAAAGCGTCCACCGTATTGATGACGATGTCGAGGTTCTGCAACGGTTTGGCCGCACCTCGCAATCGTTGGTCCAGCTCATTGACCTGGGCCGAGTAGCCCGCGATGACCGCAACGCTCAACGAGGCCCGGCCACGGTTAGCCTCGTTGAGGCGCTCCAGGATCTGTTGCACGATAGTCGCCTCGGTAGAGTTCCTGTAGGTCCTGCCAGGCATCTCCTGATCTCGACGTTGCTTGAGCGCAGCGGTCGTGTGCCATTCCACTTCGTGCGGATGCAGCCTGGCCGCAACGGGGTTACGGTCCGCCGCTTTGCGCATCGTGACGAGTTTGCCGTCGTAGAACACGTCACTGATGAGCCTGCCGATCCCGGTCACCATGCGCCGTTGTTCTGTCAGTTGCGCCTTGCACGGCTCGGGGAGATGTGGGGTAAGGATGTCGAGCAGCGTGGCTTCTGCCTCCTCGATGGGGAAACGCTGCTCCAGCACCTTGGTCGGATCAAGTTCCGAGTAAGGCGGCAACTGCTTCGGGTCGCCCACCAGTACCCAGCGCTTGCTTCGGCTCATCGGGATGAGCGTCTCCGTGGGGGTGGCTTTGGAGACCTCGTCCACGATGCAGAGCTCGAACTCCTGTTCGCTGATCGCCTGGACGTTGCCGAGTCCGACGCAGGTACCGGCCACCACCCTAGCTTCTCCAAGCACGGCGCCATGGAAGTTCTTCGAGGCACCGAGCCTGGTGAACCATTCCAGTTGCAGTTTCACTTGCTTCTTGAGGAGGTCGGCTCCGGGCACATCCGATTTGCTGAGAACATCAATCCATTCCTTGCTGATCTCATCGGAAGTTGACGCCACCGCCTTTCCGTAGGCGCCGCGTGCATTGAGTTTCTCTTCGATTGTTTTCATGCGGCGTCCCAGGACGCGGAGTTGCTCGGCAATCTGCGTTTGCTCATCGAGCAAGGTCGAGGTCTTCGTCACCACTTCGGCCTCGGAGTCCTGTCCGTTTCCAGATGGTTCCTCGGCCGTACTGCGCACGAGCGCCGCCAGCCGCTTCTCCTGCTCGCGCGTCTCAGCCAAGAGAATGTGCCGTTGTTCGCCAAGGACGACGACCTCCACCTCTTCTGCGTCGAGGCCCAACTGCTTGGCCTTGGCGCGCAGATGGTCGCGTGCCCGCTCTTCCACGCGTTCGATCCATGCTCGCGTCTTGTTGTCGAGCATCAATGGACGTGCCTGTTCGTCGATCTTCTCGAGGCGCTCACCATGGATGCGAACCACGTCCGGTCCCATCCCCTTCTCCAGCAGTTTGATGATGACGTGGTCCAGCGCAGTGTGAGTCTGCGAAGACAGCAGGATTCGAGCCTCGGGGAAGACGTGTAGATAGAGCCCGATCAGTTCCGCAATGAACGTGGTCTTGCCCGTCCCCGGGGGGCCTTCCACTATCAAGATGCCATTGACGCCGATAGCACGCTCAAGCAGTTGGCGCTTCTCATCGTTCAGGTCATTGGCAAAGCCGGGCGGAATTCCCCCTTGGTCTGGCTCCCGGGCGCTGGCAGGGTTGCACAGAAGCGTATTCAAGTCCGCAGACGCAGCGCGACCTCGGCGCACGCTCTCAAGCGCCGTGCGTTGCCTGGAGACGGGTTGGCTCTCGGCGTGGTAATTCGACTCCAACACCCCGGGACCCCTGGGCAGTTCGTCGTCGTGCAGGTTCACCGGGCGCAGGGTGATTTCATCGCCGAAGACGCGATGAACTTCGAAGAACAGTGGGCGACCCGTGGGCAGCCTATAAACGAGCGAATCGGGAAGTTCGTCTGGATTGAGTTCGCCTTCGCAGAGGGCCACCGCGTTGTTGCCTTGGGAGCGCATGCTGGCGAAGGAGATACGCAACCTGCGGTTCTTCTGTATGCGGTCCTTCTCGCGCAGCACCGCCGCCCAGCAGTCGAACCACCTCTCGCGGGCCCCCCGGTCGCGTTCTCGACTCCGATGCCCTTCTTCTGTTTGGAGGCGCAACCAGAAAGCCCGCTGGTTAGCGGCTTTGCGCGTGGGCGACAGGGGGCCCAAAACGTCCACGGTTACGGTTCGCAACTCACTGGCCTGGCCTCGTTCTCTTTCGGCACGCTCGGGCTCCAGCAGCCTCACGCTCTGAATGCGGAAGACCTCGCTGTCGTCCAGCGCCTTGCAAGTCACGTCCAGCGTGGCCCCCAACAGGCGCACCATGCGTTCCTCCTCGCTGACGATGTATGCATGAAGCGATCCGTTGAGGTCTCGCTGCAGGAGGCTTACGGATTCCTCCGGCCCCCGGCCACCGAGCTTCTGCGCCAGCTCACCCAGGTCACGAGTGCTGATCTGGACGGAGATCTGCAACGGCCGACCGTCGGTGAATTGCCGGTGAAAAGCGTCGAGTTGCACCTGCAAATCGGTCGCGTTGGCAGGCCGCTCCAGCGGATTGAGCGACAGGCACCGCTGTAGGACCGACAGTGGTGCTGTGCGCGCCGACAGGGCCGTAAAGGCGTGTTTAAATTCGTCGTAGTTGGCGAAGGTCGCGCCCGTCAGACAGGCCAGCGCGACGGCGGCCCAGGAGTAGGTGTCACGCGCAAAGGAGTTCGTACCGTCGTCGGCCTCCGGCGGTGTGTAGGGAGGGGAACCTGCGTGTCTGAAGGTCTCGCCGATGCCGACGCCTGCGCGCGCCTTGGCGATTCCGAAGTCAGTGACCTTAAGGTTGCCGAACTCGTCGAAGCGCAGGTTGTCGGGCTTGATGTCGCGATGGGCGATGTGTCGCTTGTGGGCCGCGGCGAGAGCCGACACCAAGGGTGCGCCGACGTCTGCGTAGAACTCCTCCCAGGTCCACCGGCGGCCTTCTGCCAGCTTCTCGCTAAGGCAGGTGGGCAGCCACTCGAGCGCCAGGAATAGTTCGTCATGCTCCGTCCGACCCGAGTCCACCAGCTGAACGATGTTCGGATGACGCAGTTCATCCAACGCCTCATGCTCGCGGTGGAACGCTAGGCTGGCTAGCGCGTCTGTCGACGCCGCAAGCGGCAGCTTCAGGGCCAGGGTGAGTTGGGTGTCTCTGTCTTTGACTCTGAACACGCGGGCCATGCCACCCGGCTTCAGGGTTTCGACGACCTCATAGCGGTCGCAAAAGGTCTGCACCCTCTGACTTTCCTTGTCCATGCGGCCTCGCTCCTGGCTGCGCATGCTAACTTTTTCAGGAACTATGTGACTTGCTGGGAGCACGCAGATCGAAGCCAGCACCATGGAGCCAGCCGATGAACTCAGTCACCTGTCGGTTTTTTGGCGGAAAGCGGTCATCGAATCGCCCGATGCGAGTGTCGACATCGCAGCAACGCGGCCGACGCTCCCACTTTGCCAAATCACGGCAGTGTCGAAAAGCGGCTGCTCAAGGCAGGGATGCACAACGCCTACACGGCACCCCCGCTCTGAGGGACCATTTTGGTGCCATTTCCGCGTAGACCGCACCGCCCTACCCGCCGAACATTTCTACTGCAGCCAGGCAGCGAGGCGACATGTCCATCCTCTCGATCCTCAAGCTCGGGGCCGGACCCCGCGTGCAGCCCGATATCCGGAACGAGCCCACCATCGACGCGACCGCGCGCGCCTACCCTTCGGTAGACCCTGGCGTGCCGGCCAGGCCCGTCGACGAGATCCTGGCTGCGCACAAGGACCTGATCTCTCGCATCAAGCTCTGCTACGGGGCGGACCGTGCAGGCTTCGAGTCCGACCTGCTCGCACCGATCCGCAACTACGCCGCCTTCGTCAACCTGCTGCCGGCCACCCCGGACAACTTCTTCTGCGAGGTCGGCGGGCTCTTCCGCCTCGGGCTCGAGGTTGCGTTCTATGCGCTGCAGGGCACCGACGGGCATATCGTCTCCGGCCGCGCAACGATCTCGACGCGGCGTCAACTGGAGCCTCGCTGGCGCCACGCCACCTTCATCGCCGGCCTGTGCTCGGAACTGCACCGGACACTCAGCCAGGTCGTCGTCACCGACGAGCGCGGCGAGGAGTGGCCGGCCTATCTCGGTCCCCTGACGGCATGGCTGGAACGTCGTCGCACCCGACTCTTCTTTGTCCGATGGCTGACCAACTCGCAGGAGTCACGGGCGCTCGGCCTGTTCGCCCTGCCGCACATCGTGTCGCCGGAGACGATGCAGCACCTGGCCACCGCCAACACGATCGCGGTGCCCCAGATGCTGTCCTGTCTCGCGGGCACGGCGCTGTACCGCGAACAGAACATCCTGGTCGATCTCGTGAAGCGGGCCGCTGCGCTGGTGATCGATCGCGACCTGATCGCCTGCGCCAACCGGTACGGACGTCCGATCCTCGGTGCACACCTCGAGCGCTAC
>CAMTUD010000026.1:0-36727 GCA_947084805.1 uncultured beta proteobacterium
CGCGCAGCGGCGCCGGGCCGGCGGCCGTTCAGCGCAGCGCCAGCCAGATCTCGTTGCGGCGCATGAACCAGGGCGTCCACGGGCCGTTGTAGCGCGCCAGCACCGGTTCACCCTGGCTGGCCAGGCCGGCGCCGGCCAGCGTGGCCTTCAGCAGGCCCAGGTGCTAGTCGTAGTTGGCCTGCGACCAGGTGCCCGAGTAGCGGATGACGGCGCGGCGCTCGGCCGGCACCTCGCGCAGTTGCACCCGCGGGTCCAGCGGTTCGGGCGCGGTGGCCAGCGTCACGCCCTTGGGCAGCACGAACTGCACACGTTGCCCACCCGCGGTGGCCGCCTGGGTCACCGGCGCCGTCATCTCCAGCTTCACCGGCGTCCCGGCCGGTGCCTGGGTGACGGGCGCGGTCATCGCGAATTTCGTCTGCGCCTTGTTCTTGCCGAAGATGTAGCCGGCCAGGATCGGGAAGGCCTGGCTGCCGGCGTCGCCGGCGCTGGTGGCCAGCACCACCTCGGCCACCACGTAGGGCGCGTACTGGCGCAGTTCAACCGTGTCGATCTGGCGTTCGACCGTGTAGTCGGGTTCTTCGATGGCGTGGGACAAGGCGGGCAGGGTGGCGAAGGCGATCAGGAGCAGACGGCGGCGCATGGGCGTATGGGGCAGGCAGTGACGACAAGTGTTCCAGCCTACGCCCGAAACCACCGCCCCGCTGCGTCAAGGCCTTGGCGGCCAGCCGAGTGCGGGCCTGCACCCGTCGCGGCGGGGCCGCACCCGCCTGTGCGGGCGCCGGGCGCTCAGCCTTTCAGCGCCCCGAGGGCGGCGCCGATGTCGTCGAAGGCCGTGAGCTGCGGTCCTTCGATGATCAGCACCGAGTCGTCGTCGAAGGTGAAGAGCGTGGCTTCACCCTCGTGTTCGACGAGGTCGGTCAGGTATTCGGCCGCCCGCATCGCGGCGTCGGCGTCGGGCGTGGTGCTGAGGAGTTGGGCGGCTTGGCTCATCCCGCAAGCATAGCCCCGGTCGGGCGCCGCGCCCGTGCCATCGCACCCGAGGTGTCACGCCGCCTTGCCGCCACGCCCCAGCAGCGCCCACAGCAGGATGGCGCCGAAGGTGGCGGTGCCGATGCCGCCGAGCGTGAAGGCGCCGAACTTCAGCGTGTAGTCGCCGGTGCCCAGCACCAGCGTGATGGCGGCCACGACCAGGTTGCGGTTGTCCGCGAAGTCGACCTTGTTGTCGACCCAGATCTTGGCGCCGGCCACCGCGATGAGGCCGAAGACGACGATCGACACGCCCCCCATCACCGCCAGCGGGATGGCCTGGATCAGCGCGCCGAACTTGGGGCTGAAGCCCAGCACGATGGCGATCATCGCCGCGACGACGAAGGTGGCGGTGGAGTAGATCTTCGTCGCCGCCATGACGCCGATGTTTTCGGCGTAGGTCGTCACGCCCGTGCCGCCGCTGGCGCCCGAGACCATGGTGGCCACGCCGTCGCCGACGAAGGCGCGGCCGATCAGCGGGTCGAGGTTGTGGCCGGTCATCGCGCTCACGGCCTTGATGTGGCCCAGGTTCTCGGCCACCAGGATGATGGCCACCGGGGCGATGAGCAACATCGCGTTGGCGTTGAACACCGGCGCGGCGAAGCCCGGTGCGCCCAGCCAGGCCGCGTTGGCGATGCCGCTCACGTCGATCGGCTTGCCCAGCCCGAGGCCGTTGGTCAGCAGCGCGTAGACGAGGCCGGCGACGATCAAGCCGACCAGGATCAGCAGCCGCTGCGTCATGCCGCGCGTGAACACGGCCACGCCGGCCACGCAGACGAAGGTCACGCCCTGCATCCAGGCGTCGAAGGCGGTGGGCGCCATGTTCTTGATCGGGATGCCGGCCAGGTTCAGTCCGATCACGGCCACCACCGCGCCCGTCACCACGGGCGGCATCAGGCGCTCGATCCAGCGTGTGCCGGTGGCCATCACGACCCCGCCGATCAGCGTGTAGACCGCGCCGCAGGCGACGATGCCGCCCAGGGCGACACCCAGGTTGGCGTTCGGCCCCGGTCCGGCGTAGCCGGTGGCCGCGATGACGACGCCGATGAAGGCGAAGCTCGAGCCCAGGTAGCTGGGCACACGCCCGCCCACGAGCAGGAAGAAGATCAGCGTGCCCACGCCGCTCATGAGGATGGCGACGTTGGGGTCGAAGCCCATCAGGATCGGCGCCAGCACGGTGGCGCCGAACATCGCGATCACGTGCTGCGCGCCCATCGCGGCGGTCTGCGGCCAGGGCAGGCGCTCGTCGGGGGCGACCACGTCGCCGGGGGCCGGCTGCACTTCGCGCCAGCGGAACATCGAATTCATGGCAGGGTTTCCTTCTCGTTGTGGCCCGCGTCGCGGGAGAGTGTCTTGCGGCTTGCATGCGCCGTGCCAAGCCGGGCCGGCGACAGCCGGGTCAGGCGCGTTTGCGCGTGGTGCGCGCCGGCGGCGGCAAGGCCGCCTTTTCCGCTGCTTTTTCGGCGGCATCCAGCGAAGCCGTCCAGGCCTTCAGCGCGCGCAGCAGCGGGCGCTTCTTCGACTGGTGCGCCTGCATGCGGCGCAGGATGTCGTCGAGCATGCGGATGGCACCCAGGATGTGCGGGCCCTTGTTGAGCATCACGCATTCGGCGCGTTCGCCCATCGCGGCGTCGGTGATCTCGGCGCGCGAGGGCAGGCCGGTCTTGGCCAGGGTCTCCAGCACCTGGGTGGCCCACACCACCGGCATGTGCGCGGCCTCGCAGGCCCACAGGATCTGTTCCTGCACCTCGGCCATGCGCTCGTAGCCGCACTCCACCGCCAGGTCGCCGCGCGCGATCATCACGCCGGCTGCCGGGCAGGCCATCGCGGCCAGCAGCATCTCGGGCAGGTGTTCGAAGCCGCGCCGCGTCTCGATCTTCAGCACCAGGCCCACATGCGGTGCGCCCAGCGCCACCAGGCGGGCGTGCAGGGCCCGCACGTCGGCGGCCGACTGCGCGAAGGACAGGCCCACCAGGTCGGCGTGGCGGGCGACGATATCCAGGTCTTCGAGGTCCTTGTCGGTCAGCGCGGGCAGGTCCAGGCGCGTGTCGGGCAGGTTGATGCCCTTGTCGGCGGCCAGGCGTTCGCCGCCGTCGCGGGCCTGGGTGATCTCGACTTCCACGTGCGGGCCGCGCCGGCGCCGCACCACGCCGCCGATGCGGCCGTCGTCGAACCAGATGCGTTCGCCCTTGCGCACACTGGACAGGGCCTGCGGCAGCGTGCAGGCGATGCGCGCGCGGCGCGCCCGCCTGCCCTTGCGGGCCGGCACGGCCGCGTGGCCCAGGCCTTCGGGCACCAGGTCGAGCAGGTCGCCGCGCTGCAGCAGCAACTGGCCGCGCGGGGCGGGCAGGCCGGACAGGGTGGTCTCCCGCGCCGCCGGGTGGCGCCGCGCCTGCGCCTTGTCGTGGCGCTTGTCGTGGTCCTTGTCGGCCGTCCGGACGGCAGGGCACAACCGCAGGCGCGTCTCGGCGCCCAGGTAGACCGTGCGCTCGCAGTCCAGCAGCACGGCGTCGCCCTGGCGCGCGGTGACGCGCAGGCGGCGGTGCGCCGAGCGCGTATCGGTGAGTTCGATGTCGTCACCCGGCGCCAGCCCGGCCAGCCAGTCGGCATCGGCGTCCAGGGTCACGCCGGCGCCGTTCACCGCCAGCGCCGTGCCCGCCGGGCGCAGGCCCAGGGTGGCCGGCGCGGTGGTGTGCCCGTAGTCGTCGCGTGCGGGCCGCAACTTCACCACGGCCGGGCCGTCGGGCAGCGCACCGGTGCGCAGCTTGGGGCCGCCCAGGTCCATCAGCACGCGCACGCGGCGGCCGGCGTGCTGGGCCTGCGCCCGCACCTGCTGCACCATCGCCAGCCACTCGGCCGGCCCGTCGTGGGCGCAGTTGATGCGCGCGATGTCCATGCCGGCGCCGACCAGGCCTTCGACCAGCAGGCCGTCGTGCGCTGCCTCGCTGGGCAGCGTGACCATGATGCGCACCGTGCGTTCTTCGGGCGCGCTGCCGAACAGCGCCTCGGTGTGCTGTTCCAGCAGCGCGCGGCCCAGGTGCATGCCGGCGGGCTCTTCGCCCGACAAGGGCGCCCAGGACCGGCCGGCCAGCCGGTGCAGGATGCCCAGCACCTTGTCGACGTTGGCCATGACGTGCGACTCGGCGCGCCCCAGCGAAGACACGCCGATCCAGGCCAGGCGTTCCTGCAGACGCCGCAGGTCGGTGCGGCGCAGCGCCAGGAAGTGCGCCAGGTTCACGGCACTGGCGGCCTGCGGCGCTGCCGCCTCGCGCAGCCACGGCGCCAGCCGCTGCTCCATCGCCAGCAGGGCCTCGCGCAGCGACCACAGCTCGGCGATCAGCGCATCACAGCTGCTGGCGTCCCAGGCCGCCGGCGTGGGCGGGGGGGTCTTCTTGCTCATCAGGGGGGCCCTCGTCGTGCACGCCGCACGCGGCCTCGGCACGCTGCCGACCTTCGGCCCGCAGCGCCCCGGCCGCCTTGACGTGGCGCAGACTTCCTCCACGGCGGCCGGGCCGGCACCGGCCGGGCCGCCGTGGAGTGCCCTACTTCAGGCCCTTGCAGTTGGCGTAGAAGCTGACGGTGGCCGGCCAGTCGCTGAACACGCCGATCACGCCCACGTCCTGTGCCAGCACGTCCAGCGCGCGCATCACGTCGCCTTCACGCGTGATCGCGCTGTCGAAGCTCTGGAAGTAAAAGCCGTTGTTGCCGTCGGCCAGGATGCCCGAGCGCTCGAGCGTCCAGGTGATGATGTCCAGCCCGGCACGCCTGGCGTCCTTGGCATATTGCGACGGCAGGATGTTGCCGCTGCTGTCGGCCGTGAGCAGCGCGAAGGTGGGCGGCGCCACGATGCGGATGCCCTGGGCCCGGTAGGCCAGCAGTTCGGCGGCGCTGGGCAGGTCGGCCACCGTGTTGGCGTCGTCCAGGAACACCGCCTGGCGGCCGAAGGCCGGCTCGTTCTGCACCCAGTACAGCACGTCGTTCTTGTCGAAGGACTGCGCCCACACGTCACGTGCCGGCACGCCGGCCTGCTTGTACTCGTCGATCATCTTCTGCGCGTAGGCCTGCTGCGAGAAGCCGTCGAAGGGCATGGTGACGCTGGGGCTCTTCAGCTCGGGCGTCATCTTCACGCCCAGGCGCTTGAAGAGGGCAATGCTCTCCTTGTGCGTCATCAGCGTGCCGCTGCTCGGGCCCGAGTACAGGTCGGTGCGGAAGTTGGCGGTGCCGGCCAGGTACTCGGCCACCGTGCGCGCGTTCGGGTTGGCGGCGTCCATCTTGCCGCGCAGGGTCTTGAACTCGGCCAGCGTCAGCTCGCTGGTGCGGCACTCGGCAGTGGCGGCGGTCAGGCGCACGCCGTTGGCATTGAAGGTGGCGGGCGTGAAAGGCGTGATGCACTTCGCCGCCAGCGGCGTGGCCAGGATGTTGGTGGTGGTGTGCAGGTCGTTCTGCGCGTGGCGACAGACGAGTTCCTTGTCCTTCGTGAAGGTGACGTCGCACTCGACGATGCCCGCGCCCATGCGCGCAGCGGCCATGTACGACTCCTTCGTGTGCTCGGGAAACTGCAACGCCGCGCCGCGGTGGCCGATGGAGAACTGCGTCGGCTTGTACTTCTGCTCGCGTGCCGCGCAGGCCTGCAGCTCACGCTTGAGCGGGCTTTCCTTCATGTCCTCGACGAGGAAGAAGGGCCGCGGGCCGAGCTGCACGCTGGCGTTGCGGTCGTGGCCATCGTGCTCGCCGTGGGCCTGAGCCAGCGTGGGCAGCAGCGCCGCCGTGGCGGCCAGCGCCAGCGTCGGCAGGGCGTTCAACAGGATCTTGTGCATGTCTTCTCCTCTTTCGGTTGTGAGACGCACGCTGTCGGCGGCACGTGGTGTGCGCATGCCGCCGACAGGGCAACGTGATGCTCGCGTCGTGGCGTGACGATGTGGTGTCCGGCGCGTGAAAGTTGTGACGCGTTGCAGCGCTGCCGGGGGCCGCATCGCGCAGGGCAGAATCGGCGGCCCCGTCAAGTACCCCCTCCCCGACGCATGACCGAGCTCGAACTCAAGTTCTGTGTTCCTGAAGCCGCACTGGCCTCGCTGCGCGCGGCCTTGCAGGCGCACGGTGCACGCCGGACGCGGCTGCGGGCGCACTACTTCGACACCACCTGCGGCGCGTTGGCGCAGCAGCGTGTGGCGCTTCGTCTGCGCCTGGAAGGACGGCGCTGGGTGCAGACGCTGAAGGCCGCCGGCGACGGCGCCGTGCACCGGCTGGAACACGAGGTGCACGTGCCCGGTTCCAGCCGCCAACGGCCCGCGCTCGACCCGGCGCGCCACGACGGGACGGCCGCCGGCGCGCAGCTGGCAGCGGCGCTGCAGGCCGCGGCCGACCCTTCGCTCGTCGAGCAGCACGCCACCGATGTCTGGCGCCTGCACTGCCTGATGCACGACGCCCAGGGCACCTGCATCGAGGCCGCGCTGGACATCGGCTTGGCACTGGCCGCGGGCCGCAGCGCGCCCATCGCCGAGTTCGAGCTCGAACACAAGGGCGGGCCCGTGCAAGGCCTGTTCCAGCTGGCGCAGGCCTGCGTGCAGCACGGCGGCCTGTGGCAGAGCACCTTGACCAAGGCCGAACGTGGCCTGCGTCTGCGCCAGGCCGACAACACGCCGCGCGCCGCCAAGGCGCGGCCGCCGCGGCTGGCCGCCGAAGCCGACGGCGCCACCTTGATGCGCGCGCTGCTGCAGTCGGCGCTGGAACAGGTGCTGGCCAACGCCAGCGAGCTGGTGCCCGGCGCCGACACGGTGGAGGTGGTGCACCAGCTGCGTGTCGGGCTGCGCCGGCTGCGGGTGCTGCTGCGCGAACTGGCGCCGCTGGCACCGGGCATGGACGCCGCCTGGGCGCCGGTGCTGTCGGCCGTGTTTTCGCAGCTCGGCGAGCAGCGCGACCACGTTGCCGTGGCCGCCGCGGTGCGGCCGCTGCTGGAACGCGCCGGGGCGCCGCTGCTGGACTGGCAGCCGCCGGCGGCCGCCGACCCGGTGGTGGCGGTGCGCGCGCCGGCCTTCCAGACCACGCTGCTGGCCGTGCAGGCGCTGGCCCATGCCGGCGACGGTGCCTGCGCGGCGCTGTCTCACAAGGCCGTGCGTGAACTCGTCGCCACGCGTCTGCACAAACTGCACCGCCAGGTGTTGCGCGCCGGGGGCCGCTTCGAGCAGCTGCCGGTGGAAGCACAGCACCATGCGCGCAAGCAGCTCAAGCGCCTGCGCTACCTGGCCGACTTCACGGCGCCCCTGTGGCCGACGCGGGCCTGGCAGCGCTGCCGGCGCCGCCTGGGTGTGGCGCAGGACGCCTTGGGCTTGCACCAGGACGTGGCCGTGGCCGCCGAGGCCTTTCGCCGTCAGGCCGAGACCGACCCGCGGGCGTGGTTCGCCGCTGGCTGGCTGCAGGCCCACCAGGCGGTGACGGCGCGGGCCGCCGCCGAAGCGCTGGTGCGGCTGAACGGCGTGCCGGTCTTCTGGCGCTGAACCCCGGCCGCGCCGCGGCGCCTACTTCGCCATCGAACAATGCCCGCCCGAGCTGGCCTGCCCCGAGCCCGCGGCGATGAGCGGCGGCTCGCGCCACAGGTCGATGGCCGGGCTGCGCGCCAGGTCCCAGGCGATGAAGGCGGCTAGCAGCGCCCAGAACACGGTGCGTCGCAGGCGGGCGGGGGTGAGGGTGGCAGCCATGGTGTCGTGACCCCCGTTTCTAGAAGTTGAAGTGGCGTCGCACACGCAGCCCGATCAGCGTGCCGGCAAACGCCATCGGCACCCAGATCCAGCCGTGCAGGCTGCCGGTGGAGATGCCGCTGAGCATGGCGCCGACGTTGCAGCCGAAGGCCAGGCGTGCGCTGTAGCCCATCACGAAGCCGGCCACCAGGCCCACCGCCCATTGGCGGCCGGTGAGCGGCTTCGAGTTGTCGGGTGCCTTGCCTGCCGCCACCCACAGCGCGCCGCACAGGATGCCGATGTTGGTGATGGAGGTGATGTCGAGCAGCACCGTCTGCGCCAGCCGCTGCGCGTTGCCGGGCTGGCTCCAGAACGGGTTGCTGGTGGGGTCGAACAGGCCCGTGGCTTGCGCCAGCTTGGCGCCCCACAGGCCGAAGCCGTAGACCACGCCCCAGGGCTGGCCGGCGATCGCCAGGTTCAACGCCGCCAGCACCGCCAGCACCAGCGCGCCCTGCACCCAGCGCTTGTCGAGCCAGTCGCGCTGCCAGCCGACGAACAGCCGCACCGTGAGGCCGGTGGCCAGCAGCAGCGCCCAGGTGGCGGCCAGCGTGGGGCCTGCGCCCCAGTGCTCGACGAGCCCGACCGGCTCGACCTGGCCCAGCGCCAGCCAGCGGTCGATGTGCGCCGAGCCGAAGAAGCTGCCCAGCGCGAACAGCGGCAGGATGCCCATGTTCAGCGGTATGCCCAGACCGGCCTTGTACAGCGTGCCCGAACCGCAGCCGTCGGCGATCTGCATCGTCAGCCCGAAGACGAAGGCGCCCAGCAGCAGGCTGATGCTGGGCGGCCCCAGGGCCGCGTGCAGTTCGGGGAACACGCCCAGCAGCGGCATGCACAGCGTGGCCGCGGCGCCCAGCAGCAGCAACTGGCCGATGACGCCCTTCGGGTCGCGCGCTTCCACCAGCTGGCGCCAGCCGGTGGTGAAACCGAAGCGCATGCCGGCCAGCGCCGCGCCCATGCCGATGCCGACGAGCAGCAGCGCCGCCTGCCGCACGGCCACGAACCAGAGCAGGAAAACGAAGAAGGCGGCCATCAGGGCCGCCAGGGGCAGGCGTTTCATCGCGTGGGCAGGACGGGCCGCGTGGCCCGCCAGGTCAGTTGAAGGTGCGGGCGATCCAGAGCTTGAAGTCGACCAGCAACTGCCCGGCGCGACCCGGCACATTGTCCATCGCCGCGGTGGCCCCCGCCGCCTGCGACCACTCGACCATCGAGCCGGGGTACATGCGCACGCCCTTGTGCCCTGCCAGTTCCGATAGCGCGAACCAGTTGATGGCTGCCCAATGGCCGGTGTTGCAGAAGCTCACGGTGTCACCGTCGCCGGCGCTGGGCGAGGCCTCGGCCAGCCGCCGGACTTCGTCGGCCGGCAGCATCAGCGCCGAGTCGGGGGCGAACCAGCGTGTGTATTCCAGGTTCACCGCACCCTTGAGCGTGCCCGGCACCAGTGAAGCCGCATGGCGCGTCTGGCCGTTGAAGAAGGGCGAGGGGCGGGCGTCGAGCAGGCGCGCGCCGCCGGCCGGTGTGCCCGGTGCTGTGCCGAGCCGGCCCTGCAGGTCGTCGCGCGTGGCGATCAGCGCCTTGTCGATGCTGGGCAGGTAGCGGCTGGCCGGCACCGCCAGGGGCATGTCGTCTTGCGGCAGACCGGCCGCGGCCCAGGCTTCCATGCCGCCGTTGAGGATGGACAGGCGCTGCAGGCCCAGCACCTTCAGCGTCCAGTACACCCGCGCCGCGGCGCCGAAGTCGGTGGCGTCGTCGCCGCTGTAGGAGACGACGATGTGGGTGGCGGGTGTCAGGCCCAGCGTCTGCACCAGGCGCGTCAGGCGGCCCAGGTCGGGCATCTCGCCGGGGTTCGACGCCGGCCCGCGCCAGCTGCTGTAGGGCGCCGACAGCGCACCGGGGATGTGCTTGGCGTCGAAGACCTTGGGGCTGCGGATGTCGATGATGCGCAGCTCGGGCTGCGCCAGCCGGGCCTGCAGTTCGGCCGCGCTCAGCAGCGGCGGCACGGCGGGCGCCGCGTGGGCGGCCAGGGCGGCAAGGCCGATGACGGCGGCGAGGAGTCGGGAAACGATGTTCAAGGGGGCACCGGCGGCAGTGTGGGGCAGGGGGGCGAATTCTGCCCCTCGCCTTCATGCCCGCCAACGATGGAAATGTTGGATGCTTATACCTGCATGGGGCAGTGGCAAGGGCGCCGCATGTATCGTCTGCCGCCACACCCCGGCGCTGCCGGACGACGCCCTGCCCCGATGAACGATACCAACCCCCCCGCCGCGAAACGCTGGCCGCGCTGGCTGAAGTGGTCGCTGAACCTGCTGGCGCTGGCCGCTGTCGGCGCCTTCCTGTGGCAGGCCCTGCCGCGCGGCGCCTACCCCACCGACCTGTCGCGTGTCGGCGCCGGCCGGCCGACGCTGGTGCTGGCCCACGACACGAACTACGTCGGCAGCGCGGTCGTGATGGAACTGATGAACGGCATCCGCCCCGACTACGCCGCGCGCGTCGACTTCCTCGTCGCGCACCTGGCGCTGGACGACGCCCGCGCCTTCGCCAGCCGCCATGCCGCCACCGACGGCACGGTGCTGCTGTTCGCCGCCGACGGCCGCCGCGTCGGCGTGCTGCACCACCCGCAGACCGCCGACGAACTGCGCCGCGCGCTGGCACAGGCCTTCGGGCCCTGAGCCCGCCGCGCCGGCACGCCGCTCACGCCGCTCACGCCGCCGGCGCGGCGCGGGCCGTCGATACCAGCACGTCGGCGCTGCCTTCGGCCAGCACGTGTTTGGTGACGCTGCCCAGCAGCAGGTCTTCGGTGGCCGACTGGCCGTGTTTGCCGAGCACGACGAGGTCGCAGTCCTGCGCCTGTTCCTGCTCGACGATGCGCAGCGAGGCGTCACCCTCGACGATGCAGGGCGTCCAGTGACCGTGTTTCAGCCCCGCGGCCAGCGCCAGCGCCTGCACCCGCTCGGTGGCGGTGGTGCGGGCATGGCGGCGGTAGCGTTCGATGGTCTCGGCGTCCACGCTCGCAAAGCGCAGCTTCTCCTCGAAAGGCACCTGGAAGGCGTGCAGCAGCACGAAGTGCGCATGCCGCGCCAGCTGCTGCGCCACGGCTGCGGCCTGCACCGACCAGGGCGAGAAGTCCAGCGCCAGCAGCACCCGCCGGTAGGGTTCGTGCGGCGTCTGCCGCACCACGAGCAGCGGCCGCGTCGTGCGGCGCAGCAGGCGTTCCGAGGTCGTGCCCATGACCAGACGGCGCAGGAAACTCGCGCCGCGCGCGCCGGCCACCAGCAGGCCGGCGTCGAGCGCCTGCGCCTCGCGCACGATCTCGTCCAGCGGCGCGCCGCTGGCCGTGTGGGTGCGCGCCGTCACGCGCCGGTGTGCCAGCACCTCGGCGGCCAGTTGCTGCAGCTGCTGCTGCGCGTCGGCCTGCAGGCGCTGTTCGGCGTCGCTGTCGGCGCCCAGCCAGCCGCGCAGTTCCTGCAGGCCGGCACCGGGCAGCACGTGCATCAGCGTCAGCGGCGCGCCGCTGGTGTGGGCCAGGCGCGCGGCGCGGTCGACGGCGTGGCGCGCGCCGGCCGAGAAGTCAGTCACCGCCAGGATGGGGCCGAGGGGGTTCATCGTGTGGGCTCCTGTTCGTCAACGTGGAGGGAGGCGTGGGCCGCGCCAGGCTTTCCGGCCGTGCCTGCGGGCCGGTGCGTGCCAGCAGCCTGGCTTCGGCACCGGCCAGGGCTTCGGGCGGCCCGAACAGCACCAGCGTGTCGCCGCCTTCGACCGCCGTGTCGGCCGCGGGCTGCAGCCGCCGCTGGCCCTGCCGCACCAGCGCAGTGATCACCACGCCGTGCAGCGGCAGCGCCGACAGCGGCTGGCCGCGGTGCACGCTGTCGGGCGGCAGGCGCAGCGCGTGCAGGCGGTCGGCGTCGGGGTCCTCGGTGTCGGACGCGTGTGTGGCGTCGCCGGGGAAAAGTTCGCGCAGCTGCTGGTAGTGGCCGGCGCGTTGGGCCTGCACCTGGCGCAGCACACGCGCCAGCGGCACGCCCAGCGCCAGCAGGGCCTGCGAGGCGATCATCAGCCCGGCCTCCAGCGTCTCGGGGAAGACCTCGGTGGCGCCGGCGGCGCGCAGTTCGTCCACCGCGCTCAGGTCACGCGTGCGCACCATCACGGGCAGCGTCGGGTGGCGCGCGCGGATCTGCTGCAGCGCCTTCAGCGCGGCCGCGGTGTCGTCGTGCGTCAGCACCACCAGCCGGGCGGCGGCCAGGCCCAGGGCTTCCAGCAGGTCGATCTGCGCGCCGTCGCCGAAGTGCACGCTGACGCCGGCCAGGCGGGCCTCGCGCACACGCACGGCATCGAGGTCGACGGCCACCCAGGGGCGGTGCTCGGCCTCGAGCAGGTGGCCCAGGCTCTGGCCGATGCGGCCGTACCCCACCAGCAGCACATGGCCGGCCAGCGGGGCGGCGGGTGGCAGGTCGGGCCCGGGCTCGTCCGCTGCCGCGGCGCGCGGCGCCAGGCGCAGCGCCAGCGCGTGGTTGTAGCGGATGAGCACCGGCCCGGCGATCATCGAGAACAGCACCGAGGCCAGCACGATCTGCCCCAGCTCGGCGCTGACCACGCCGCCCTGCAGGCCCAGCGCCAGCAGCGCGAAGCCGAACTCGCCGCCCACCGCCAACAGCAGCCCGGTGCGCCAGGCCGTGAGCCAGTCGACGCCGGCACGGCGCACGATGGCGGTGACGAGCAGGCCCTTGACGACGAGCAGCAGCGTCGCACCCAGCAAGCCCCAGGGCCAGACACGCGCCAGCGCCGCCGGGTCGATGAGCATGCCGATGCCGACGAAAAACAGGCCCAGCAGCACGTCGCGGAAGGGGCGGATCGTGGTCTCGACCTGGTGGCGGAATTCGGTGTCGCCCAGCACCATGCCAGCGAGGAAGGCGCCAAAGGCCATCGACAAGCCCAGCACCTGCGTGGTGGCCCCGGCGGCCAGCGTGACGAAGAGCACCGTCAGCGTGAACAGCTCGGCCGAGCGCCTTGCCGCGACATGGTGGAACAGGGGCCGCAGCAGCCAGCGCCCCAGGAAGACCACCAGCACCAGCGCCAGCGCGGCCTTGGCCAGCGCCCCGCTCAGCGACACGGCCAGCGCGGCCGCACCCGCGGTGGCCAGCACCGGGATGACAACGACGAAGGGCACGGCCGTGACGTCCTGGAACACCGACATCGCCACGCCCAGCCGCGCATGGCGGCCGTGTTCCTCGCGCTGCTCGGCGAGCTGGCCGCTGATGATGGTCGTCGACGACTGCGCGAACACCGCGCCGACGACGAAGGCCGCAGCCGGTGCCAGGCCTGCGGCCCAGCCGATCAGCCCCACGGCCACGGTGGTCAAGGCCACCTGCGCGGTGCCCAGCCCCAGCACCATGTGGCGCAGCGCATGGATCTGCGGCAGCGAGAAGTTCAGCCCGATCGTGAACAGCAGGAAAACGACGCCGAACTCGGCCAGGGCCTGCAGCGGCGGCGCGTCGACCACCGGCCCCGCGGTGTGCGGGCCCAGCAGCAGGCCGATGAACAGATAGGCCAGGCTGGACGGGATGCGCAGGCGCTGGAACACCAGCACCACGAGCACGGCGCTGCCCAGCAGCAGCAGCACCTGGGCCAGGGTCGAGGCCAGCGTCATGGGTTCATTCTCGGGCAGGGGGCTGCGCCGACCCTTGCTGCCGGCCGGGCTCTCGAGCGGAGTCAAGCCCACCGGCTCTCGGATACTTCGCGCCATGGACTTCGTGAACCTGCCCCTCTTCGCCGCTGCCGCGCTGGTGTTCGTCAGCGTGCTGGCCGGGCTGTTCTCGGCCCGCGTGGGTTTTTCCTTCCTGCTCGTGTTCCTGCTGGCGGGCGTGCTGGCCGGCGTCGACGGCATCGGTGGCTACCCCTTCGACGACTTCCGCCTGAGCTTCTGGGTCGGCAACGTGGCGCTGGCCGTGATCCTGCTCGACGGCGGCCTGCGCACCGCCTACGCCACCTTCCGCACCGGGCTGCGGCCGGCGTCGGTGCTGGCCACCGTGGGCGTGGTCCTCTGCGCCGGCATCACCGCGGCGGCCGGCGTGCTGCTGGTGGGCCTGGACTGGGGCACGGCGCTGCTGCTGGGCGCCATCGTCGGCAGCACCGACGCGGCGGCGGTGTTTGCGCTGCTCACGCGTTCGGGCGTGACGCTGAACGAACGCGTGGCGGCCACGCTGGAAATCGAGTCGGGTGTCAACGACCCGATGGCGGTCTACCTCACGCTGGCCTTCATCGCCGTGCTGGCGGCCAGCCCGGCGGCAGGCGCGCCCTGGGCCGGCATGGCCACGGCCTTCGTCGAGCAGTTCGGCTGGGGCACGCTGACGGGTGTGGCCAGCGGCTTTGCGGTAGCCGAATTGCTGAAGCGCGTAGCGGCGCGTGATGCCGGCGGCGGCATCCTGGCGCTGCTGGTGGGGGCGGCCGGGCTGTCGGTGTTCGCGGCCACGGGCTGGTTGGGCGGCTCGGGTTTCCTGGCCGTCTACCTGTTCGGGCTCATCGTCGGCAACCGCGCGGCCAAGGAAGTGGCACCGACACTGGCGGCGATGGACGGCTACGCCTGGCTGGCCCAGGCCGGCATGTTCCTGCTGCTGGGTTTGCTGGTCACGCCGTCGACGATGCTCACGTCGCTGCTGCCCGGGCTGGGTGTGGCGCTGGTGCTGATCTTCATCGCGCGGCCGGTGGCGGTGTGGATCTGCCTGCTGCCCTTCCACTTCACGGCGCGCGAGACCTGGTTCATCGCCTGGGTGGGCCTGCGCGGCGCGGTGCCCATCGTGCTGGCCCTCTTCCCGCTGCTGGCGGGCACGCCGCAGGCCATGCTGCTCTTCAACATCGCCTTCGTGGTGGTGCTGGCTTCGCTGCTGACCCAGGGCACCACCATCGCGCTGGTGGCACGCAAGCTCGGCGTGGCGCTGCCCGACCCGGGCGACGAAGCCCAGCAACGCGCCGTGTTCCGCGACTTCGGGCTCGACCCCAACACCCCGGTGGGCGCCGTGTGCGAGTTCTACAACCTGCCGCCGCCGCCCAACGCCGAACTGTCGCTGTGCGACTGGATGCGCGCCGAGCTGCGACGCCCGCCGGTGGTGGGCGACTGCGTGCGCCTGGGCCCGGCCATGCTGGCGGTGCGTGAACTGCAGGGCGGGCGCATCACGCGCATCGGCCTGGGCTTGCTGCCGTAGCGCAGGGCGCGCCCGGCGTCGGCGCGCGAGTTGATCTCCCTGCCCGGGCAGCAGGCGTCCTGGGTCCAATTCCACTCGGCCTACCTGCCGGCGATGAACGACTACAGCCTCATCGAAGTTCAGGCCGTGACCCTGCCCGGTACAAACCCGGCTTCCGCGTCCAGCCTGCTGGGGCCCTTCGAGTCGAGGTCGCTGGCGACCCACCGCTGGCTGGCCTCCGCTCATGCCTATGTCCTGGGTTTCGGGACCGCACAGCGCAGTTCCTTCGACGCTTCCGGCGAAGCTGTCAGCGGCGACGGCCTGAGCTGGTTCATGGCCGGCGTCAATGGCCCCTACACCGGCTACGGCGCGTGGTTCAGCTTGTCGCCACGTACCGAGCTCGTGATCTCTGGCTGGGCCAGGATGGGCGTCGAGGCCAGTGGCGGCAGCGAAGCCGGGGTGTCGGACAGCAATGCGTATGCGCATGCCTGGATGAGCTTCACCGGCCCTCAAGCCTAGGGCGGCGGTGGCAGCCAGACAGATACGGCTTTCGTCTCGCTCGCGGGCAACGCCTATTACGGCAGCCTGGCTTTCGACCAGACGCTGGACCAGAAATTGAGCATCCACTTCGTGAATGGCACCGACACCGCGATGGATGCGCGTTTCGAGTTTTCGGTCTACGCCGCCGGCATGGCCAACCCGGTGCCCGAACCTGCCGGTTGGGCGCTGATGCTCGGCGGCCTGGCGCTGCTGGGCACGGCGCTGCGCCGACGCTGACGCCGCGCTGTCGCTGGCGGCCGGCAACCGCCGCCCCGTGAAGGGCAAGGTGGGTTGCGCGATGATGTGCGTTCACAGGAGGCGCGCTTGACCTCGTTGATGCTGCAAGAAGCCCGCTCGGCCGCCGACGCCGTGGTCGGCCAGCTGGCCGCCGATGGCGACATCTACACCGCACTGGGCCGCACGCTGCGTGCGCAGCCGCCGGCCGTGGCGCTGACCGTGGCGCGTGGCAGCTCCGACCATGCTGCGGGCTACCTGGGGTATCTGGTGATGTCGCGGCTGGGGCGCATCGTGGCTTCGCTGCCGATGTCGCTGGTGACGCTGTACAAGTCGCCGCTGCAGGCGCGGCAGACGCTGGCCATCGCCATTTCGCAGTCGGGCCAGAGCCCCGATGTCGTCGAGCCCATCGGCTACTTCCGTGCCGGCGGCGCGACCACGGTGGCGCTGGTCAACGACACCGCCTCACCCCTGGCCGCGGCCGCCGAATGGGTGCTGCCGCTGCATGCCGGCCCCGAGCGCAGCGTGGCCGCCACCAAGAGCTTCATCGCCAGCCTGGTGGCCGGTGCACGCCTGGTGGCGCACTGGCAGGACGACGCGCCGCTGCAGGCCGCGCTGCAGGCGCTGCCCGGCGCGCTGCGCACGGCGGCAGACACCGACTGGTCGGCCGCGCTCGACGTGCTGGTGCCGGCGCGCGCCATCATGGTGGTGGGCCGCGGCCCGGGTTTTGCCGTGGCATCGGAGGCGGCGCTGAAGCTGAAGGAGACCTCGTCGCTGCAGGCCGAGGCCTTCAGCGGCGCCGAGATCCAGCACGGCCCGATGGCGCTGATTGACCCCGGCTACCCGTTGCTGATCTTTGCCACGCGCGGGCCGGCGTCGGCCGGGCTCGTCGACCTGGCCGCGGCGATGCGCGAACGTGGCGCACGGGTGCTGCTGGCCGCGCCCGACGACGTGCCCACACGCGACCTCACGCTGCCGACTGCGCCCGTGCCCGACCTCGACCCCATCACCGCCGTGCAGGCCTTCTACGGCCTGGCGGCGCAACTGGCCGTGGCGCGCGGCTTCGACCCCGACCAGCCGCGCCACCTGCGCAAGGTGACGCGCACGTAGTAGGCGAGTGCACTCAAAGCGCGCGCTCGCGCTGTCGGTCGGCCAGCACTGTCTCGCGCACCACTCGCGCAGCCTGCGCGGCGGCCTGCCACGCGGCCTGGTGCAGCAGCTTCTGGTTGAGCTGAAGTTCCGTCTCGGTCGTCCATTGGCCGCGCTCGAACACCACGTTGCCGCTGTCGACCGTGGTCTGTGCCAGCAGGCGGCCCAGCACGTCGGTCAGGCGCAGGTCGAGTTCGAGGCGCGCGGTGTAGCTCCAGCTCGATGCGGCCGAGGCCAGGAAGGGAGGAAACGGCACCGGCACAGGAACCATCCAGTTCAGCTTGCTGTCCATGACCAGGCGCACTTCGGCCACGACCAGCGCCACGGCGGCGCCGCTGCCAGCGGCCAAGGGCAGGGCCGCGGGCAGCGCACCGCCGGTGAACGCGGCACCCAGCTGGCGCTGCAGCGCGGCATCGAGGGCGTCGCCCAGCGGCAGCTGGATGCGCGGCTTGCCGCTGGCGGGCGGGTGCAGCCCCGGGTGGGTCTGCTCGCGTACTGCGGGTGGCAACACCAGCGCCACCTGGCCATGCAGCGGCGGCAGGGCAGCCGTCTCGGCCGCGGGAAACAGCGCCGGGTCCAGCGTGCCAACCTGTACCGTGGCGCAACCGCCCAGCATGAGCACGGTGGCCAGCATGCCCTGGACGAGCGCCGCTCGGGCCCTTGCGTTCAACGCCAGCGCGGTCCGGGCCCTCATGGCGCCGCCGCGCGTTGCAGACTGCATTCCCTCTGCTGGCCGTCACGCTGAAAGCGCAACACCAGCGCCTGCCCCGGTGCCAGCACGCGCAGCCACGTTTCCAGTTGCGCGGCGTCGTGCAACTCCAGCCCCTGAGCCGCCAGCAGCAGGTCCCCGGCGCGCAGTCCGGCGGCTTCGGCCGGGCTGCCCGCAGTGACCCTGGTGACCAGCACCGCGCCGCGTGCCGGCCGTTCCGGTGCCGGTGTCGGCAGGCCGGCCGCGTGCGCCGCCGCGGCGTCGAGCGTGCGCACCTGGAAGCCGAAGGGCGGCGCCACCGGCAGCGCCGCGCCGCAGGCCATCGGCAGCGTCAGCGTGGCGGGATAGTGCAGCGACTGGGCCTGCGCCTCGACGGCCTGGCCCGCTGCGGCACCCATGCCGATGCCGCCGACCACCGCAATCACGCCCAGCACGGGAATGAAACTCAGCGCCGCGGCGCCCACACCCACGCCCACCGCGGCGCCGCCGGCCGCGCCGCCCAGCACCGCGCCCTTGCCGGTGGGCGGTGCGGCTGTCGCGCTCGATCCGATGGTGGCCGGCTGGCCGTCGCTGCCCTGGCAGCTCAGGCGCAAGGGCGTGGTCGAGGTCATCACCGTCACTGCACCTGGCGTGGCCGGCAGCACCCAGCGGCCGCGGTCGTTGCTGAGCTCGCAGCGTGCGCCGGGGCAGCCCGGGGTTTCGACGGTGATCTGCTGCGGCACCGAGGTGCCTGGCTGTGTCGCGCAGCCCAGCGCCAGCAGGGCCAGCACGCCTGTGGCACCGCGTGCCACCCGACCCGCCAGCGCCGCGCCTGTGCGTGGCCGAACCGCGGTGTCCATGCGCGCCAAGATAGGACCGAGTGGTCGACGCAAACTTGCGGTGCATCAAGCGGCGTGGCCCCACGTCGGCGCGGCTGCCAGCTTCGGGATGGCGCCGGGCGCGCCGGCGTGCCCCAATCGGCCGTCACGACCACATCGAGGAGCAGACATGGCGAAATTCGTGGGTGCGGCCGAGCCGCTGAGCAAGGCCGGTTTCGACGCCGCAGTGGCCACGCTGGGCGTTGGCATGGCCGAGCTGGTGGCGGTGCTGAAGGTCGAGTCCAAGAGCTGCGGCTTCCTGCCCAGCCGGCGGCCGAAGATCCTGTTCGAGCGGCACATCTTCCACCGCCTCACCGGCGGCCGCCACTCGGCCGCCAACCCCGACATCAGCAACCCGGTGGCCGGCGGTTATGCCGGTGAAGAGCGTGAGTACCCGCGCCTGGAAAAGGCCGCGCGCCTGGACCGCACGGCGGCGCTGAAGTCGGCGTCCTGGGGCGCCGGGCAGGTGATGGGCGGCAACCACAAGATGGTCGGCTTCGACGATGTCGAGACCATGGTCGCGGCGATGCAGGCGTCGGAAGACGGGCAACTGCTGGCGGTGGTGAACTTCATCAAGTCCTGCCGTCTGGACGATGCGCTGCGCCAGCACGACTGGGCGCGTTTTGCGCGCGGCTACAACGGCCCGGCCTATGCAAAGAACAAGTACGACCTGATGCTGCACAGCAAGTACAACGAGGTGCTGACCGGCACGCTGCCCGACCTGAACGTGCGCGCCGCGCAGCTCTACCTCAGCTACATGGGCTACGCGGTGGGTGACATCGATGGCCTCTACGGCCGCCGCAGCCGCGCCGCGGTGGTCGACTTCAAGACCGTCAACGGCCTGTCGGGCGGCGAACGTGTCGACCGCGCGCTGCTCGACGCGCTGCGCGCCAAGGTGCAGTCGCTGTAGGCGCCGACAGGGGCGGTGCACGGCCCTGCGCGCGGCTGGCGCGCAGGGCCTGGGTACCATCGGCGCGTTCACCGCCTCGCCTTCGGAGTTGCCCATGCGTGTCGCCGCCTTGCGCCCCCTGCTCGTCGCCATCTCGCTGTGCGCGGCGGCGCTGTCCGCCCACGCGCAGCAGAAGTTCAGCTTCACCAGCAACTGGTACGCACAGGCCGAGCACGGCGGCTTCTACCAGGCGCTGGCCGCGGGCCTGTACAAGAAGGAAGGGCTGGACGTCACGATCAGGATGGGCGGCCCGCAGGTCAACATCATGCAGTTGCTGGCCGCCGGCCAGACCGACTGCGTGATGGGCTACGACATGCAGACCTTCAGCGCCTGGGAACAGGGCATCGAGGCCGTCACCGTGGCCGCGGCCTTCCAGAAAGACCCGCTGGTGCTCATCGGCCACCCGGGCGTGCTGAAGAGCCTGGCCGACCTGCGTGGCAAGACCATCCTGATTTCGCCCGCCGGCTACACCGTGCAGTGGCCCTGGCTGAAGGCCAAGTACATGCTGGACGACCGCCAGCGCCGCCCCTACAGCTTCAGCATCCAGCCCTTCATCGCCGACAAGAACGTCGTGCAGCAGGGCTTCGTGACGAGCGAGCCCTACACCATCGAGAAGGAAGCCGGCTTCAAGCCCGCCACCTTCCTGCTGGCCGACCACGGCTGGCCGCCCTACAGCACCACCATCGTGTGCATGGCCAAGACGGTGAAGGAACGCCCGCAGGCCGTGGCCGCCTTCGTCAAGGCCAGCATGCAGGGCTGGAAGGACTACCTCAAGGGCGACCCCAAGGCCGCCAACGCGCTGATCCGCAAGGACAACCCGGCCATGACCGACGACCGCCTGGCCGTGGGCATCCGGCTGCTGAAGGAGAGCGGCGTCGTCTTCGGCGGCGACGCGGCGAAGCTGGGCGTGGGCATCGTCACCGACGAGCGCATGAAGAAGACCTACGACACGATGGTGCTGCTGCAGCAGCTCGACCCGAAGAAGGTCGAGCTGAAACGCACCTACACGACGCAGTTCGTCAAGGACCTGAAGATCCTGCCTTGAACGGCCGCCCCTTGGACGGCCCGCCCGCGGTCGAGGTGCTGGCCGCGGAGAAGACCTACGCCAACGGCACGCAAGCGCTGCGGCCGGTGCAGCTGAGCGTGGCCACAGGCGACTTCGTTTCGCTCATCGGCCCCAGTGGCTGCGGCAAGAGCACCTTGCTGAAGCTGGTGGCCGGGCTGCTGGCACCGAGTGGCGGCGCGCTGCGGCTGTGGGGCGAACCGGTGCAGGACGCCCATGCGGCGGGCGGTGCGCTGAGCTTCGTCTTCCAGGAAGCCACGCTGATGCCCTGGGCGCGTGTGGACGCCAACGTGAGCCTGCCGCTGGACCTGGCCGGCGTGCCCCGCGCCGAGGCCGAGGCGCGTGTCCACGATGCCCTGCGCCTGGTGGGCCTGGAACGTTTTGCCCGCCACCTGCCGCGTGAACTGAGTGGTGGCATGCAGATGCGTGTGTCCATCGCACGCGGCCTGGTGACGCGGCCGAAACTGCTGCTGATGGACGAACCCTTCGGTGCGCTGGACGAGATCACGCGCAACCGGCTCGACGGCGACCTGCTGGCGCTGTGGCAGGCGCAGGGGTTGACGGTGCTCTTCGTCACGCACTCGATCCACGAGGCAGTGTTCCTGTCGCGGCGGGTGCTGGTGATGGCGGCGCGGCCGGGGCGCGTGGTCGACGATCTGGTGATCGACGAGGCGTATCCACGCAGCCCGGCCTTCCGTGTGTCGACGGCGTTCAGCGCGCACGCGGCGCGGCTGCAGGACAGCCTGCTGCGCGCCAGCGGCGGCGCCGTCGACGAGGCGCTGGCGTGACGCCCGCGCTGCAGAAGGTCCTCTGGCCGGTGGCCGTGGCCGTGGCCTTGCTGTTGCTGTGGCAGGGGCTGGTCACGGCCTTCGAGGTGCCGGTCTTCCTGGTGCCTTCGCCCTTGCGCGTGGCGCAGGCGATGCGTGAAGACGCCGGCCTGCTGGGCGCGGCGCTGTGGAACACGCTGCAGGTCACGCTGCTGGCGCTGGCCTGCGCCACGCTGCTGGGCGTGCTGATCGCCTTTGCCTTCGTGCAGAGCCGCGCCATCGAGACCGCGTTTTTCCCCTACGCCGTGTTGCTGCAGGTGACGCCCATCGTGGCCATCGCGCCGCTGATCATCATCTGGGTGCAGGACGCCACCACCTCGCTGGTGATCTGCGCCACCCTGGTGGCGTTGTTCCCCATCATCGCCAACACCACGCTGGGGCTGCGCAGCGTCGACCCCGGGCTGCTGGCCTACTTCCGCCTGCAGCGCGCCACACGCTGGCAGACGCTGGTGCGGCTGCGCATCCCGTCGGCGCTGCCCTACTTCTTCGGCGGGCTGCGCATCAGCTCGGGCCTGGCGCTCATCGGCGCGGTCGTCGCCGAGTTCGTGGCCGGCACGGGTGGCACCGGCACCGGGCTGGCCTACCAGATCCTGCAGGCCGGCTACCAGCTCAACATCCCGCGCATGTTCGCGGCGCTGGTGCTGATCACGCTCACCGGCGTGCTGCTGTTCGCGGTGATGGCCGGGCTGTCGCGCTGGGCGCTGCAGGGGTGGCACGAGAGCGAAGCCGCGCCCGATTGACGGCCGGCCTGCCCAAGGGCCATCTCCTCCTGCGCCGCACCCCGTGAACCGGTCACCCATCATCGCGGGCAGTCGGCCGGGGTCGGGGTGCATTTGAGACGCTCGATTGAGCTTCCGCAACGCCACCCATCGATGTGCGAAGCGCCCCGGCGCACCATGCAGACAAGCGAATTGGCTCGGCCGCGTCACGCATGGGCTGGCGTCAGCGGTCATGGGCCACAGAGGGAGTCAGCCCGAACCCGACGCACAACAAGGAGCCCAAGATGTCGTACGACTATCTCCCGGTGGTCAAGCCGTTTGCGCTGCAGGCCTTCGATCCGATGAATACGCTGCCCACACCGTGGCAGCTCGAGGCGTTCAGGGTGGGGCGCAGTCTGTTGCGGCTGCTGGACAACCCCGATGCCATTGCGCAGGCCTGCTTCGGCACCTGCGGCCAGGTGGCCTTCCTGCGCGCCTGGGCCTATCGCGATCCGGCGGCGGTGGCGCGTTTCACGATCGACCTCTACAACACGGGCAACGCGAAGATCGGCGACTACCCCGTCAGGGCCTCGGCAGAACACCTCGCGTCGAAGTGGATGCGGATTCCGCTGGTGCCCGACCCGGCGGTCTACGCCGCCGGGCAATGGGGCGTGGGCAACCGCATCACCGAAAGCGTCTGGATGGTCTGCGGCGCCCTGGCCGCGACCGAGGCCGGCTCGTACGAGCATTCCACGCTCGGCGACAAGATCCCGCCCATCCCGATCTCGACCTTCAAAGGGCCGCCGGCTTCCGACCTGACGACGCTGACCCTGCCTGGGGAACTTGGTCGCTGGCTGGTGAAAACCGGCTGCTACCCCGGCGGTGTGGAGGACCGCACCCGCACCGCGGGCGGCAGGACGCTGGCCGAAGACAGCGTGATCACCAGCGACTTCGACAGCAGCGTGGATGTCTTCCTGTGCATCAACGCCAACCTCTTCGTCAACGCCACCTGCACGCCGGCCTGTTCCCCGCCTGGCGCGGTGGGTGCGCCACTGGACTGGTTCCCGAACCACTGGGTCGTGCTGAAGGACAAGATCGTCGTCAGCGCCGGCACGGTGCACATGAACCTTTGGACCTGGGGTGGCAACTACACGGTCGATGTCGCGCTGGCGGACTTCGATGCCAGCTATCACGGCTGCGTGATTGCACGCGCTGCGGCGCCGCGCCGCGCGGTGCCGAAACCGCCGCCCGCCCAGGCCGTGGGGCTGCCCCACATCTACTACAGCCAGGACAACCAGTTGCACGCGGAGTGGACGCACGCCCAGAGCGGTATCGAGTGGTGCGAACTGAACCGCGTGGATGCGGGCACTTCACCGGCACCGGTGGGCGGTGGCATGGTGACGACGCGTGAGGCGCAGCAGCGCCTCTGGGTGGCCGACAGGCTGGGCATGGGCCATATCGCCATGCGCCTGCCGCACCCGGACGCGGCCCACGACACGCGCTATGAAGTGGCCGCCTGCCGCGGCGACCTGTGGCCGCACGACTGCGACCCGTCGGCTTACAACTTCCATGGCAATGTGCCCTGCAACCTGCCGGGCGGCTACGGCTACAGCGCACCGCAAACGCCGCTGTGCGAGACCTCGACCACGCACCTGCGCTTGCGCTACTACGGCTACCGCAGCGCGCGGCAGATCCCGGACGGGCTCGATCCCAGCACGACGGATGTCACCCCGCGCGCCGATCACGTGGTGCAGTTCGACGGCGAGACCCTCGGCCGCTGCTGCCAGGACGGCCGTACCGAGATCGTGTCCAAGGGCAGCACGGTCGTGGTCGGCAGCGAAGCCCGCACGCCACTGTCGATCCAGAAGGTGGCGGTGTGCTTCGAGTACTTCTGCGCGCTGCTGGCCAGCGGGCCGCTGGCGCTGGAATGCCTGAAGGCCGGCCAGCGCATCGAGATCACGCTGGGCGACGGTTTCCGTGTCCAGGCGCTGCCGTCGCAGACACCCAGCATCGGCATCGATTTCCCGGCCGCTGAGGCCGACCTGCCCGCGCTGTGCCTGAAGGCGCTGCTGGCCCTGGAAGTGGCGCGCACGGGGCAGTTGCCCGAGTGGGTCCTGCCGAGCTTCGTGTCCCGTGTCGCCATCGTCCAGACCGCGGTGGCCGCACCCTTGCCCGCGGGCTTTGCCGACTTCGGCACCGCGCTCAAGGCCTGCGAGGCCGCGCTCGTCTACCAGGCCCAATGGAAGGTGGCACGGGGCGGCCGCAACCTGCAGGTGGACGTGAAAAAGCCGCTGAACCCCGCGCTGCCGGCTTGCGTGTTCGTTGAACTCGCGAACCCGTCGCTGGTCGATGCGAGCGTTGAACTGGTGCTCAGCGGCCTGTCTCCCGATGGCAGGGCGGTCAGGATCCCCGTGACGCTGACACCGTCCGCGGACCGCTTGTTCTTCCATGGCAGCTTCCGGACCAAGAACAGCTGGACGGCCGACTACACGCTCGGCCTGGCCTTCCAGGGCAAGCGGGCCTGGCCCAGCAAGGTGCTGAAGGCCCTGCTCGGCGACAGTCTCGACGCCGATCCGGCGACGGTGGCGTCCTTGAATCCGACCCGCTCCGGGCCGGTGGCCACCATCGGCTATGAGTCCGGTGCCGATGCCTGCCATCAGGTCGAGGTCGGCCCGCTGTCCCGGTTTGCGCCGGTCGCGAGCCTGACGCCCGACGTGCTGGAGAAGCCCACGCCGAACAACGGCTTCGCCAATGCCACGCGCGTCACCTCGTTGATCCTTGCGAACACGGTGTCGAGCACCGGCACGGCGGCATCCGTCGAGAAGCGCTTCGAGCGCCTGAACTTCCACGACGCGCAGGATGTCGACTACTTCGACGTGACCTATCAGTGCCCGGCGACCGACGACACCGATGCGGCCAACCGGCCGGCCACCAGCGGCAGTTCGAGCGCGTTGGGCTTCAGCTACAGCCACCGGCCGCCCGAGCTGTCGTGCCATGTCACGCCCGATGACTTCCGCTGCATGGACCTGGACGCCTACAAGGACGGCGCCGGCACGCCGGTGCTGTTGGCCAGCGAAGTGCGCGCGGCCGGCATCAAGATCACCAGCCCGTCGCGTTGCCTGGGGGCCAAGCGCTGCCACTTCGTGCTGAAGAACCACGACTTCGCTGCCGCAGGGGCGTTTTTCTACGCGGCGCGTTTTGTCTACAGGTCGGCGTTCGACACGATGAGCGTCGACACCCACGCGCCGGCCTACGGCGGCAGGCTGACCGACCGGCGCAGGTTCCTCGAACGCCTCTATGACCGGCTCGACCTGCCGCGGCCCGAGGAGTACGGCGCCGAAGTGATCCACGTGCAGAACCCCGTCGCATTCATCATGGCGTTCAGCAAGTTCGTGCAGGAGCCCGAAACCGCAGCGCTGCTGGGCCGGGCGCTGGAACGCAGCGGCGGCACGGCGGTGGCCGAGACCCTGCACGTGCTGGGCCAGGCCGCCCACGCCTTCGGCCGTGCCGAGGAGGCCGGGGGCCTGTACCGCCAGAGTTCAGGCATCGCGCTGGCGACGGGCGACAAGGACCGGACGATCGTGGCGCTGGAGAGCCTGGCCGCCCTGCACAAGAGCCAGGGTGAAACGGCCCGCTACACGGCGGTGCGCAAGGAGATCACGAGCCTGAAGCGGCGCGTGCTGCCGAAGCGCTAGGCCCGACGGTCAGCGCGAGGGGCAGCGGCAGTTCGCGCTGCCCCCGTCGCCGCGCGGATGCCCGCGCGGCTTCATTCGCTTGCCTCAGGCGAGGCTTTCCGCCCGGGCCTTGCGGCCACGCGCCGAGCACGCGCCAGCGGCAGCCAGTGCCAACGCGGCCAGGGCGAGCGTCGCGGGCTCGGGCACGCCGTTGTTGCGAAGGGTCAGGGTGGCGAAGCCGTTGCCGATGCCCGTCGTGGCGCTGGGGCCCCCGCCCAAGGAGTACGCAAACTGGTTTGCGCTGACGAAGAAGCCGACCACATCGGCATCAACACCGCAACTGCCCGCAGTGCAGTGCGACCCGAACATGGCGTGGATGAGTGCCCCTCCAGTGTCGAAGCCCAACAAGCCCGTGTTGGCGGTAGTTTCGTCGTAGCTCAGCCCATCGAAGCTGAAACTGAGGTCGGTAATGAGCGCGGTCTGGTACCAGAAACCACCGCCCGACTGCACGATCGTGTCGTCGTAGGTGAAGTAGCCTGAGGCGGTCGCGCCGGCGCGGGGGCCATCGATCGCGTTGACGGTGAAGTCATAAGTTACCGGTGCCGCTTGGCATGCGACGGGCAGCGCGATGGCCAGGATGAACAGGGAGTCTCGGAGCTTCATGGGATGTCCTTGCGCTGCTCAAGCAGCAGCCCCCAGGAACAAGCATCGATCGCACCCAAGTGGGATTCAGCATGCCCATCAAGACCTTAACGACGTCGTGGTTTAGGCGGGTGGGCCGGATGACAAGAATCTCGACAGTTCGGCCTGTGCATGAACGGCAAGGCGCCCGCCGGGCCGGGTGCTTCGAGGCGCCCGGAAGCACCGCTGCCCGAGCAGCGCCAGGCGCCCGTCAGGCCTTCGCCAGCCCCAGCATGTGCGCACCCAGCGCCTCGGCGACCTCGATGCCGTCGACCCCCGCCGACATGATGCCGCCGGCGTAACCCGCGCCTTCGCCGGCCGGGTACAGGCCCTGCACGTTCAGGCTCTGCAGGTCGCGGCCGCGCGTGATGCGCAGCGGTGACGAAGTGCGGGTCTCGACGCCGGTGAGCACGGCGTCGGCCATCGCAAAACCCTTGATCTGACGCTCGAAGGCCGGCAGCGCTTCGCGGATGGCGTCCAGCGCGTAGCCCGGCAGGCTGGGCCGCTTCGGGTCGGCCAGGTCGGTGAGCTGCACGCCGGGTTTGTAGGACGGCTCCACGCTGCCCAGCACGGCGCTCTTCTGGCGCTTGACGAAGTCGCCCAGCAGCTGCCCGGGCGCTCGGTAGCCGCCGCCGCCGAGCTCGTAGGCGCGGCTTTCCCACAGGCGCTGGAAGGCCACGCCGTCGAGCGGGTTCACCGGGCCTTGCGTTAGTCCGTCCTGGCGGTAGTCGGCCGGGCTGATGCCCACCACGATGCCGGCGTTGGCGTTGCGCTCGTTGCGGCTGTACTGGCTCATGCCGTTGGTGACCACACGTTCTTCTTCCGACGTCGCCGCCACCACCGTGCCACCGGGGCACATGCAGAAGCTGTAGACGCCGCGGCCGTTTTTGGCGTGGTGCACCAGCTTGTAGTCGGCCGCGCCCAGGATGGGGTGGCCGGCGCTGGGGCCGAAACGTGCGCGGTCGATCAGACCTTGCGGGTGTTCCACCCGGAAGCCGACCGAGAAGGGCTTGGCCTCGAGAAAAACGCCGCGCCGCTGCAGCATCGCAAAGGTGTCGCGTGCGCTGTGGCCCAGCGCCAGCACGACGTGGTCGGCGTCGAGCTGTTCGCCGCTGGCGAGCGTCAGGCCGCGGATGTGGCCGTTCTCGATCAGCACGTCGCTCACCTGCTGCTGGAAGCGCACTTCGCCGCCCAGCGCCTCGATGTCGGCGCGCATCTTCTCGACCATGCCCACGAGGCGGAAGGTGCCGATGTGCGGTTTGGCGACGTAGAGGATCTCTTCCGGCGCGCCGGCCTTGACGAACTCGGCCAGCACCTTGCGCGTGAGGTGGCGCGGGTCGGAGATCTGGCTCCAGAGCTTGCCGTCGCTGAAGGTGCCGGCGCCGCCTTCGCCGAACTGCACGTTCGACTCGGGGTTCAGCACGCCCTGGCGCCACAGGCCCCAGGTGTCCTTGGTGCGTTCACGCACCGGCTTGCCGCGTTCCAGGACGATGGGACGCAGCCCCATCTGGGCCAGGATCAGCGCCGCGAAGATGCCGCAGGGGCCGAAGCCGATGACCACCGGGCGAGGCCGGGCGGCCGCGAAGAAGTCGGCCGGCGCGTGGCCGACGAACTTGTAGCGTGTGTCGGGCGACGGACGCACGTGGGCGTCGCCGGCAAGACGCGCGAGCACGGCAACTTCACCCTCGACCTCGCAGTCGACGGTGTAGCTGAGCATGATCGCCGTCTTCTTGCGTGCGTCCCAGGCGCGACGGAACACCGTCAGGGCCTTCAGCGCCGCTTCGGTGATGCCCAGGCGTGACACGACCGCCGCGCGCAGCGCGGCTTCCGCGTGGTCCAGCGGCAGTCGGAGTTCGGTGATGCGGAGCATCGGTGCGCTCTACGGCGCCGAAGGCCTGGGGGTGCAAGCTGGCGCAGCGCCGCGCCAGTAACGGCTTGCCGGCGTGCCGAGCGCCGGGCCGCCAGGCCGGCCACAGGTGCGCAGCCCCTCGCGGGCCGGCACCTGCGGCTTCAGCCGCCCTTCTTCGGGCGCTTGCCGGGGTTCTTCTTGCTGCGTGTGTGCACGCCGCGTTCCAGGCTGCGCTTCTGGCCCTTGTGCACGGTGAGCGTCACGCCCTTGGGGGCGGGCGGGCGCGGGGTGGCACGGGCGTCGGCTTCGGTTCTGATCTTGTTGGCCATGGAATGGCTCCGAAAATGTGGGGTCGAACCCGCGATTAGGCCACAGCTTGGCGCGCGCCCCGGTTTGCAGGGCTGGCGCGGGGGGTGCGGAAGGGCCGTCTTCAGGCAAAAACGAAGCCGTCCTTGGGCGCGGCGTCGATGCCGAAGGGCTCGCGGCCGGCCCGGGCGGCCATTGCGGCAGGCCGCCGACGCTGCGATAGTGACCCGCAGCCTCACCCACCGGACCATGCGCTTCCAACACACCCTCGGCGGCCACGTGCATCGCTTCGACGACCTGAAGACGCTGCTGGCGCGCGCCACGCCGCCGCGCTCGGGCGACGAGCTCGCCGGCATCGCCGCAGCGACGGCGGCCGAACGCATGGCCGCGCGGCTGGCGTTGGCCGAGCTGCCGCTGGCGCACTTCCTCAACGAAACCGTGGTGCCCTACGAGGCCGACGAGGTCACGCGCCTGATCATCGACAGCCACGACGCGGCGGCTTTTGTGCCCGTGGCCCATCTCACGGTCGGCGACTTCCGCGACTGGCTGCTGGACAACGCCGCCAGCCCGGCCGCGCTGCGCGCATTGGCCCCCGGCCTGCTGCCCGAGATGGCCGCCGCCGTGAGCAAGCTGATGCGTGTGCAGGACCTGCTGCTGGTGGCGAAGAAGTGCCATGTCACCACCGCCTTTCGCAACACCATCGGCCTGCCCGGCCACCTGGCCGTGCGCCTGCAGCCCAACCACCCCACCGACGACCTGCGCGGCGTAGCCGCGTCGCTGCTCGACGGCCTGATGTACGGCTGCGGCGACGCCGTGATCGGCATCAACCCGGCCAGCGACAGCCTGCGCGTCATCGGCGACCTGCTCCGCCTGCTGGACGAGGTCATCCAGCGCCACGCCATCCCCACGCAAGGCTGCGTGCTGACCCACGTGACGAACACGCTGCGGCTCATCGACGACGGCCTGCCGGTCGACCTGGTGTTCCAGTCCATCGCCGGCAGCGAGGCCGCCAACGCCGGCTTCGGCATCACGCTGGACCTGCTGCGGCAGGCGCAGCAGGCGGCGCTGTCGCAGAACGGAGGCCGAGGGCGCGGCACGGTGGGCGACAACGTCATGTACTTCGAGACCGGCCAGGGCTCGGCGCTCAGCGCCAACGCGCACCACGGCGTCGACCAGCAGACGATGGAAGCCCGCGCCTACGGCGTGGCGCGCGCCTTCTCGCCGCTGCTCACCAACACGGTGGTCGGTTTCATCGGCCCCGAGTACCTGTACGACGGCAAGCAGATCGTGCGGGGAGGGCTGGAAGACCACTTCTGCGGCAAGCTGCTGGGCGTGCCGCTGGGCTGCGACGTCTGCTACACCAACCACGCCGAAGCCGACAGCGACGACATGGACACCCTGATGACGCTGCTGGGCACGGCGGGCGTGAGCTTCATCATGGGCGTGCCGGGTGCCGACGACATCATGCTGAACTACCAGAGCACGAGCTTCCACGACGCCGCCGTGCTGCGTGAGTTGCTGGGCCTCAGACGTGCGCCCGAGTTCGAGGCCTGGCTGGCTGGCGTGGGCCTGAGCGACGCCGCGGGCCGGCTGCTGCCCGCGCCCACGCAGCACGCCTTGCTGGCGCACCTGGGGTCGCGGTGAGCGCGCCCGACCCCTGGTTCACGCTGCGCCGGCACACCGCGGCGCGCATCGCGCTGGGCCGCGCCGGTGTCAGCCTGCCCACCGCCGAGTGGCTGCGCTTTTCGCTCGCCCACGCGCTGGCGCGCGACGCCGTGCACCTGCCCTTCGACACGGCCGTGCGCGCCGCCGAACTCGAACACCACGGCTTCGAGACCGTGGTGCTGGAAAGCGCCGCGCCCGACCGCGCCACCTACCTGCGCCGGCCCGACCTCGGGCGGCGGCTGTCGGCACGCAGCGCGGCGCTGCTGCCGGCGCTGGCCGCTGCGGGCTGCGAACTGGCCGTCGTCGTCGGTGACGGGCTGTCGGCGCGCGCGGTGCACACCCATGCGCTGCCGCTGCTGCAGGAACTGCGGCCGCGGCTGGAAGCGCAGGGCCAGGCACCGGGCCGCATCGCGCTGGTGCGGCAATGCCGCGTGGCGCTGGGTGACGAGGTCGGCGCCCTGCTGCACGCGTGTGCGGTGCTGGTGCTGATCGGTGAACGGCCCGGCCTGTCGTCGCCCGACAGCCTGGGGGCCTACCTCAGCTGGGCACCGCGGGTGGGGCTGGCCGATGCCCAGCGCAACTGCGTCTCGAACATCCGTCCTGAAGGCCTGGGCTGCGCCGAGGCGGCGCACAAGATTGCCTGGCTGCTGGATGCGGCGCGTCAGCGCGGTGCCACCGGCGTGAGCTTGAAGGACGAGAGCGACTTGCCGGCGCTGCCTGCTGCGGCGCCATCGGCGCCACTGCCTCGATTGCCCTGATCGCCCCGATTGCCCTGAGCGCATTCGCCGTGGCCCGCCGTGCGGGACAATGCCGGCATGATTCAGCAGCGCACGATCAAGGCCATCACCCGCGCCGTGGGTGTCGGCGTGCACAGCGGCCAGAAGGTCGAGTTGACGCTGCGCCCGGCGCCACCCGACTCCGGCATCGTGTTCCGGCGCACCGACCTGCCGGTGGCGGTCGACATCCCGGTGAACGCCTTCGCCGTCAGCGACACCCGCATGGCCAGCACCATCAGCCCGGGTGGCGATCCCGGCGCGCCCAAGGTGCAGACCATCGAGCACCTGATGTCGGCCTGCGCCGGCCTCGGGCTCGACAACCTCGTTGTCGACATTACCGCCGAAGAGGTGCCCATCCTCGACGGCAGCGCCGCCAGCTTCGTCTACCTGCTGCAAAGCGCGGGCATCGAGTTGCAGAAGGCGCCCAAGCGCTTCCTGCGCGTGCTGAAGGCGGTGGAGATCCGCGAAGGCGAGGGTGCGTCGCTAAAGTGGGCGCGGCTGGAGCCCTTCCACGGCTACAAGCTCAGCTTCGAGATCGAGTTCAACCACCCGGCGGTCGACGCCACCGGGCGCCGCGTCGAGTTCGACTTCTCGGCCGGCCAGTACAAACGCGACATCGCCCGTGCGCGCACCTTCGGCTTCACGAAAGACGTGGAGATGATGCGTGCCCGTGGCCTGGGCCTGGGTGGCAACATGGAAAACGTCATCGTCATTGACGACACGCGTGTGCTGAACAGCGAAGGCCTGCGCTACGACGACGAGTTCGTGAAGCACAAGATCCTCGATGCCATCGGCGACCTGCACATCGCCGGCAAGCCGCTGCTGGCCAGCTACGTGGCCTACAAGAGCGGCCATGCGCTGAACAACAAGCTGCTGCGCAAGCTGCTCGCCGACGCGAGCGCTTACGAGGTCGTCAGCTTCGACCGTGACACCGAGGCCCCGCGCGGCTTTGCCGAACTGGCGCCGGCCTGGTGATGCTGCTTTTCCGCCTCGTCTTCGGCCTGCTGCTGGTGTGCGGCCTGCTGTGTTTTGCGATGTACATCGGCACCGGGCAGGTGGTCTGGCGACAGCGTGGCCTGGTCATCGTCAAGTGGACGGTGCTGGCCGCCTTCGGCTTCTTCGCCGTGCTGATCCTGGAGCGGCTGGCGCTGATGCTGTAGCGCGGTGCCCGGGTTCGGGTCCGGGCGACGGGCCTCAGCGGCTGGGTGCTGTCCCGGCCGCGCGTTCGCCCACCTTGACCTTCACCCGTACCTGCTCGCCGCCGCGCTGGGTCAGCAGCACGGCCTCGGTGTCGGGCGGCAGCGCGGCGACGGCGGCAAACAGCTCGCTGACGTTTTTCACCGGCCGTTCGCCCACCTGCAGCACCACGTCGCCGGGCCGCAGGCCCCCCTTGCCGGCGGGGCCGTCCTGCAGCACGCCGGCGATCAGCACGCCGCTCTTCACGGTCAGGTTCAGGCCCTCGGCGAGTTCGGTCGAGAGTTCACGCGGCTCGACGCCGATCCAGCCGCGCCGCACCTTGCCGTCGCGGATCAGCTGTTCCATCACCTGGCGTGCCGTGTCCGCCGGCACCGCGAAGCCGATGCCAAGGCTGCCGCCGCTGCGCGAGAAGATGGCGGTGTTGATGCCCACCAGCGCACCCTGCGCGTCGACCAGCGCACCGCCCGAGTTGCCGGGGTTGATGGCGGCGTCGGTCTGGATGAAGTTCTGGAAGCGCGAGACGCCGGCGTCCGAGCGGTCGAGGGCGCTCACGATGCCCGCGGTGACGGTCTGGCCGACGTTGAAGGGGTTGCCGATGGCCAGCACCGCGTCGCCGACGCTGAGCGCGCGCACGTCGCCCAGTGCGATGACGGGCAGCGCGTCGAGCTCGATCTTCAGCACCGCGATGTCGGTTTCGGTGTCGCTGCCGACGAGGCGGGCGCGTGTGGCGCGGCCGTCGGCCAGCTGGACTTCGATCTCGGTGGCGCCTTCGACGACGTGGTGGTTGGTCAGCAGGTAACCCTCGGGTGCAACGATGACACCCGAACCCAGGCCCACCTGCGGCTGCGCCGCGCCACCGTCACCGAAGAAGAACTTGAAGCGCGGGTCGTCGGCGTGCGGGTTGCGGCTCATCTTGGTGGCGCTGATGCTCACCACCGCCGGTGCCGCGCGGCGCGCCGCCAGCGCGTAGCCCGTGCCGGCACCGCTTGCCGCGGGTGCCGGGGCCGCCTGCAGCAGCGTCGGCGCCGGCAGCACGGTGCCGACCACACCCGCGCGCCCGCCCGGCAGCCATTCGGGCTTGAAGGTCAGCACCACGAACAGCGCCGCCACGGTCACCGTGACGGCTTGCGAAAAGACGAGCCAGGTTCTGCGCCACATGGGGAGTGTTCTCGGGAGCCCAGGGTGTCCCACAATGGGCGCCATGGCCGATCGGGATCAAGTGGAAACGTGCCTGCTGGCGCTGTTGCAGCCGCAGGCTTTCAAAGATTATGGGCCGAACGGCCTGCAGGTCGAGGGCACCCGCGAGGTGCGCCGCGTCGCCTCAGGGGTCACTTCGAGCCTGGCCTTCATCGACGCCGCGATCGACGCCGGCGCCGACACGCTGCTGGTGCACCACGGGCTTTTCTGGCGCGGCCAGGACGGCCGGCTCACAGGCTGGCTGGCCACACGCGTGCGACGGCTGATGGCGGCCAACGTCAACCTGTTTGCCTACCACCTGCCCCTGGACGCGCACGCCGAACTGGGCAACAACGCGCAACTCGGGCGCCGCCTGGGGCTGGTGGCCGACGCGCGTTTTGGCGAGCAGGCGCTGGGTTTCATCGGGCCGGCAACGTCGGACCTGCCGGCGCTGGTGGCCATGGCCCGTGCGCAGCTCGATCGCGAGCCGCTGCTGGTGCCCGGCGACGGCCGCCCGCTGCGCCGCGTGGCCTGGTGCACGGGCGGTGCGCAGGGCTACTTCGAGGACGCCATCGCGGCCGGCGCAGACGCCTTCCTGACCGGCGAGATCTCGGAACCGCAGGCCCACCTGGCACGCGAGACCGGCGTGGCCTTCATCGCCTGCGGCCACCACGCCACCGAACGTTTTGGCGCGCCGGCCGTGGCGGCCTTCGTCGCGGCGCAGTGCGGGATCGAACACCAGTTCATCGAGGTCGAGAACCCCGCATGAAGCCTTTGCTGGTCACCATGGGCGACGCCGCCGGCATCGGCCCCGAGATCATCGTGCGTGCCTTCCAGGCCGGCGAGCTGCGCGACGCCGTGGTGCTGGGCGACCCGGCGGTGCTGCGCCGCGCCGGCAGCCCGATGACGGCGGTGATCGACACCCCCGCCGACTTGGCCGACGTGCCACCGGGCTGCCTGCCGGTGCTGCAGCCGCCGCAACTGCCCGCAGGTCTGGCGACGCTGCCCCTGGGGCAGATCGACGCGCGCAACGGCGCGGCCGCAGCGCGCTGCATCGAAGCCGCGGTGCGGCTGGTGCTGGCCGGGCAGGGCGCAGGCATCGTCACGGCGCCCATCCACAAGGAAGCGCTCGCGGCCGCCGGCGTGCCCTATCCCGGCCACACCGAGATGCTGCAGGCCCTGGCCGCCGCGCCCGGTACACGTCCGCCACCGGTGCGCATGATGCTGGCCAATGACGAGCTGCGTGTGGTGCTGGTCACCATCCACCTGTCGCTGCGCCGGGCCATCGACGAAGTCACCTACGACGCCGTGCTGCAGACGCTGCGCATCGCCCACCACGCCGCAGCGGCGTGGAGCGACAGGCCGCCGCGCATCGCCGTGGCCGGGCTGAACCCGCATGCCGGCGAGGGCGGGCTCTTCGGCGAAGAAGAGCTGCGCATCATCGGCCCGGCCGTGCAGGCCGCGGTGGCCGAAGGCTTGAACGCCAGCGGCCCCTACGCGCCCGACACGGTGTTCATGCGTGCGCGCCGCGGCGAGTTCGACCTCGTCGTGGCCATGACCCACGACCACGGGCTGATCCCGGTGAAGTACCTGGGTGTCGAGCAGGGTGTCAACGTCACCCTGGGCCTGCCCTTCGTGCGCACCAGCCCCGACCATGGCACGGCCTTCGACATCGCGGGCCGCGGCCGGGCCGACCCGGCCAGCCTGGTGGCGGCGCTGCGCATGGCGCGCCGCCTGGTGCAGGCCGCCGCAGCAGGCTGAACGCGGCCGCTCAGCGGGTGGCCGGTGCGCTGGCCAGCGCGGCCAGCTGGCGCCGGGCACGCGCCGTTGCACGTTCGATCAGGTAGGCGCTTTCGTAGGCGCGCAGGCGCCCCGTCTCGCACAGGCGCTTGAGCATGCGCTGCGTCAGCGACACCGTCTGGCGGTGGCGGCCGCCGTGCGTGAAGATGTAAAAACTTCGCGCCGGGCTGATGTGCGTCAACTTCACCTTCTGCCACTGGTCGTCGAGGTGCATCTGGTAGGCGAAGCCGATCTCCAGATGCTCGGCCAGCGCGCGCCCTTCGGTCGGTTCGGCCGCTTCGGTGGGCGTCGGCAGGCCGGGCAGCGGCGGTGACGGTGCAGCAGCCTCGGCGGCCTCGGCCTGTGCGGTGATGTCGATGTCGACGGCGCCGTTCCAGTTCACGGCCGATTCCTGCACCAGCCCGACCCGCTGCGCTTCTTCGGCGCTGAACTGCACCGCGGGCACCTCTTCGGTCAGCACGGGCAGGCTGGCCGAGCGCAGCTCTTCGCGCGTCGGCGGCGGCTTGCGCAGCGCGCCTTCCACCTGGCGTGCCATCAGGTTGATGTCGAGCTGGCTGCCGCTGGTGTTCTTCAGCGCCTCGGCGTGGGCCGGCATCAGCTGGCCGAAGAACCGGCGCCGCTCGGCCTCGGGCCAGGCGATGAGGTTCATGCCCTCGGTCAGTTCCTGCATCAGCTTGGGCAACTGGGCCAGGAAGGCCTTGCGCAATGCCGGCGTGGGCTTGGGCTGCACGCTGAGGTAGAGCTCGCGCCCGGCGACGCGCAGGCGCTGCACCAGCGTGCCTTCGGCGCCGTCGTGTTCGGCGGCGCGCAGCAGCACCTGGCTCCAGACCTGGCTGATGAAGTCGCGCAGGAAGGGCGGCGCCTGCACGCCCTGCAGGTCGCCGTCGACACGCTGCGCGTAGAGCTGGCGCAGGCGCTGCTGGTCTTCCTTCTCGGTCAGCAGCGCGGCGGTGGCGCCCTGGTCGGGGCTGTCGCTGCCGGCGAGTTCGCTGGTGAAGGCCTCCAGCGCCGCCAGCTTCTGTTCGTAGAGCTCGATCTGCTCGAAGTCGCCTTCCACCACCTCGTGGATCAACGCCTTGATCTTGCCCAGGAAGGCCTGCGCACCGGCGTCGCCGAAGTCCTCGAAGGCCGAGCCCAGCGACGCGATGCGGTTGATGAAACGCCGCACCGGGTGCTTGCGTGACGAAAAAAAGCTCGGGTCGCCCAGCGCCGCGCGCAGCACGGGCAGCTGCAGGCGGGCGATCTGGCGCGCCATCTGCGGCGGCACCTTGGGGTCGGCCAGGATCTGATCGAAGAGAAAGCCGATGACGTCGATCACCATGTGATCGAGCGTGCCGCGCGAGGCCTGGCGCAGTTCGTCGCGGTGGGCGTGGATCAGGTTCTGCGGCAGCGGCGCGGTGGCGCCGCCATCGTCGCCGTAGGCACTGGCGTAGCCGTCGCCGCCGCCAGTGGCGCCAGCGCCGCCGTCGTAGGCCAGGCGGCGGATCAGCGACATCAACGCCGGGTCGACGTGCCCCAGTGGCGTGCCGTGGTGACCTGAAGAGATGCCGCCGCGGCTGGTGTGGACGCCGGCGCGCGTGGACGCGCCGAAACCCGGGCCGGTGCGCCGCGCGGCGTCGCCAGGGCCGAAGCCGGTGCGCGCGCC
>CAMTUD010000027.1:0-25535 GCA_947084805.1 uncultured beta proteobacterium
CTTCAACGGCCACTACCTGATGTACTTCGACACCGCCGCGGCCGGCTACTGGCGTGCCATGGCGCTGCCCTATGCCGACAGCATGGCGGCCCTGGGCGGCGACCTCTTCGTGCGCAAGGCGACGATCGACTACATCGGCTCGGCGCGCTACGACGAGCAGCTCGACATCGGCATGCGCTGCGCGCACGTCGGCAACAGCTCGCTGCGCTTCGCCGCCGCGGTGTTCCGCGGCGAACGGCTGCTGGTGCATGGCGAAATGGTCTACGTCTTCGCCGACGTTGCCACGCAGAAGGCCAGGCCGGTGCCGGCACCCTTGCGCGCGCTGCTGCAGGCCTACGAAGCCGGCGAGCCGGTGCTCGAGCTGCGCACGGGCCGCTGGGCCACGCTGGGCGCCGACGCGCGCTGCGTGCGCCAGGCGGTGTTCGTCGACGAGCAGGGCATGGCCGCCGAGCTGGTGGTCGATGCGGCCGACGACGCTGCGGTGCACGCCGTGGCCTACAACCGCCTGGGCGCGCCGGTGGCCAGCGGGCGGCTGCTGCAGCATGAGCCCGGGCTGGCACAGGTCGGCCGCATGGCCACGCTGCCGACGGTGCGTGGCGCGCAGCTCGGCGCGGCCGTGCTGCGCGCCTTGATGGACCAGGCGCTCCAGCGCGGCGACACGGCCGTGATGCTGCAGGCGCAGACGTCCGCCGTGGGCTTCTACGCGCGCCACGGCTTCGAACGCGAGGGTGAGGTCTTCGAGGCCGCCGGCGTGCCGCACCAGTCGATGCGGCGCGCGCTGTAGCGGCGCGGCCGGTGCCTCAGTCGGGCGGGTCCAGCCGCTCGAACACCTCGACGTGGCGCGCCAGGCCCTCGAAGGCCCGCAGCGCTTCGGCCGCCTCGGCCTCGATGGCGGCTTGCAGCGTCGGCGTCACACCGCCGGGCCGCGCGCTGTAGGTCTCCATGAAGGTGAGCTTGTCGCCCGCTTCCTCGGCCCGCCGCATCAGCTGCGACTGCAACGCCGGCTGCGCGCGGCGCAGCTGTCGCAACATGCCCGTCGCCGCGGCCTGCGCCTCGGCGCCGCGCGCACGCGCGACCTTCCAGTAGACAAAAAGCTCGCGCGCCACGTTCAGGCGGCTTCAGTGGGGAAAGCGTAGGGCAGGGCGGTGGCTGTCAGCACCGGGCCTTCGGCGGCCCCGGCGTGCAGGCTGCCTCCCTCCAGCGCCGCCAGCTTCAGTTCTACCAGCGCGGCGTGGCGCTCGCCCCACTGCCCCGCCAGCACCACCATGCCAGCCGGCTGGCCGGGGTCGGCGCTGTGGAAGACCTCCTGGCCAGGTTGCAGCGCCACCGCCGCCTCGACGATGTGGCCGCGCCGCTTCAGCGTGCCGCGGTACTGGCTGCGCGCCACGATTTCCTGCCCGGGGTAACAGCCCTTCTGGAAGTTCACGCCGCCGACCAGTTCGAGGTTGACCATCTGCGGCACGAACTGCTCTGACGTGGCGGCCGCGATGCGTGCCACGCCGCTGTGCACTTCGAGCCAGCGCCAGGCTTCGGCGTCCAGCGGCGCGCCGGCCGGCGCCGTGCTGCCGGCCCACAGCGCCCGTGGCACGGCACGGCCGTCGACCACGGCGTCGGGCAGGCGCAGGACGTCGGCGTCGCCCATGCTGGCGCGCGCCCAGGTGCCCGCTGGCGCGGCGGCGGCCGCTTCGCCGGCCAGGCCCCACAGCGGCCATTCGGCGCTGGCGTCGGCCAGCTTGCACTTGGCGCGCAGCACGAACATCGACAAGCGCTTCAGCACGCCGGGCAGCAGGTCGGCGCTGCAGGCCAGCAGGATCTCCTCGGGCCCGCGCCGCCAGACCACAAAGCTGGCCAGCAGCCGCCCCTTGACCGAACAGTAGCCGGCCAGGCGGGCGTGCGCTTCGTCGAGGTGCTGCACGTCCTGCGTCAGCTGGCCGTGCAGGAAGCTGGCGGCCTCGGCGCCACTGGCGCGGATCACGCCCCAGTCGTCCAGGCGCGTGACACCCTGGGGCAGGGCGGGGAGTGGGGTCGCGTCGACCAGGTTGGCAGGCAAGGTAGGGCTCATCGCTTCATTATGATCAGCCGCCATGTCACGTCGCTCCCGGGGTTGGGTTCTGTGGTTGGGTCTGCTGGGGGCACCCCTCATGCTGGCGCTCGCCGTCGCTGCCGGGGCTTACTGGTGGCTGGACCGGCCGCTGCCGCTGGCCGCAGCCACGGCCGAACTGTCGATCGAGGCCGGCGCCACGCCGCGCGACATCGCGCAGGCCTGGGTCGACGCCGGCGTGGCAACCTCGCCACGGCTGCTCTACGAATGGTTCCGCTGGTCGGGGCAGGCACGGCGCATCCGCGCCGGCAGCTACGAGATCGACGCCGGCACCTCGCCACGCGCCCTGCTGGCCAAGATGGTGCAGGGGGTCGAGACGCTGGAACAGGTGCGCTTCATCGAGGGCTGGACGCTGCGCCAGCTGCGCGCCACGCTGGCCCGCGCGCCACACCTCAAACCCGTCACCGCCGGCTGGAGCGAAGCGCAGCTGATGGCCGAGCTGGGCGCGCCGGGCCAGCCCGGGGAAGGGCGCTTTTTCCCCGACACCTACGTCTACAGCCGCAACGTGAGCGACCTGACCGTGCTCAAGCGCGCCCACCGCGCGATGCAGCAGCGGCTGGAAGCGGCCTGGGCCGAACGCGCCGCCGACACCCCGCTGAAGAGCGCCGACGAGGCGCTGATCCTGGCCTCCATCGTCGAGAAGGAAACCGGCTTGCCCGCCGACCGTGGGCAGGTGGCGGCGGTGTTCGTGAACCGGCTGCGCATCGGCATGCCGCTGCAGACCGACCCCACCGTCATCTACGGCCTGGGCGAGGCCTTCGACGGCAACCTGCGCAAGCGCGACCTGCTGGCCGACACCCCCTTCAACACCTACACCCGCGGCGGCCTGCCGCCGACACCCATCGCACTGCCCGGGCTGGCCTCGTTGCGCGCGGCGGTGCGGCCCGAAGCCAGCAAGGCGCTGTACTTCGTCGCCCGCGGCGACGGCAGCAGTGTCTTCAGCCTCAACCTCGCCGACCATAATCGCGCCGTGAACCAGTTCCAGCGCGGCCGATGACGGCCCCCCCGGCCAGCGGCCGCTTCATCACGCTCGAAGGCATCGACGGCGCCGGCAAGAGCTCGCACATCGAGGCGCTGGCGGTCTGGTTGCGCGCGCGTGGCCACGAGGTGGTGGTGACGCGTGAACCCGGCGGCACGGCGCTGGCCGAACGGCTGCGTGAACTGGTGCTGCACGCGCCGATGGACGCGATGACCGAGGCGCTGCTGGTCTTCGCGGCGCGCCGCGACCACCTGGTGCACCTGATCGAACCGGCGCTGGCGCGTGGCGCCACCGTGCTGTGCGACCGTTTCACCGACGCCAGTTTCGCCTACCAGGGCGGCGGGCGCGGCTTCGACCTGGCGGTGCTGGCCGGGCTGGAAAGCTGGGTGCAGGGCGGCCGCCAGCCCGACCTGACGCTGTGGTTCCGCATCGACCCCAGCGCCGCGGCGGCCCGGCGCGCTGTGGCGCGCGCGCCCGACCGCTTCGAGTCGCAGGACGAGGCCTTCTTCGCGCGTGTCGACGCGGCTTACGCCGCACGCTGCGCCGCTGCACCTGCGCGTTTTGCCCCCCTCGACGCGAGCGCCGACCGTGCCGCCGTGTGGGCGCAGGTGGAAGCCGCGCTGCTGCAGCACGGCCTGGGTTGATGGGCGCCATGCTCGTCGACGACACCGGTGCCCTGCCGCTGCCCTGGCTGGCAGAGCCGCTGGCGCAGGCGCTGGCCACGCACCGCGGCCATGCGCTGCTGGTGCACGCCACGCCCGGCGTCGGCGCGATGGCTTTTGCCTTCACGCTGGCCCAGGCCTGGCTGTGCGAGGCCGAAGCCGGCGCCCGCCGCCCGTGCGGACGCTGCGCCAGCTGCCGCCTGGTGCAGAGCCACCTGCACCCCGACCTGACGGTGCTGCTGCCCGAGACGCTGCGCCGCGAACACGACTGGCCCTTGCCCGACGACAAGACCGACAGCGATGACGCCAACCGCAAGCCCAGCCGCCAGATCCGCATCAACGAGGTGCGGCTGCTCATCGACAGGCTCACGCGCACCAGCGCCCGCGGCCGCGCCAAGGTGGCGCTGCTGCACCCGGCGGACGTGCTGAACACGCAGTCGGCCAACGCCCTGCTGAAAACGCTGGAAGAGCCCGCACCGGGCACCCGACTGCTGCTCACGACGTCCGACCCGGCGACGCTGCTGCCCACCGTGCGCAGCCGGTGCCAGTTGCTGCGCCTGACCGAACCCGCCGCCGACGTTTCGCTGGCCTGGCTGCAAGGCCAGGGCGTGAAGGAGGCCGCTGACGCCCAGGTGCTGCTGGCGGCTTGCAGTGGGCGCCCGCTGGACGCGCTGGCGATGGTGCAAGGCGGCGTCGACGCACGCGCCTGGGCCGGCCTGCCGGCCGCCGTGGCCGCAGGCCAGACCGGGGCGCTGACCGGCTGGTCGGTGCCACGTGCACTCGACGCGCTGCAGAAGCTGTGTCACGACGCCTTGGCACGGGCCACTGGCGGCAGCGCGCGCTACTTTCCGAATGTCGCCGTGCCGGGCCGGGCAGCGCCGGCCCGACTGGCGGCCTGGTCGCGTGAGCTCGAGCGTGTGGCCCGCCATGCCGAGCATCCGTGGAGCGAGGTGCTGCTGGTCGACGCCCTGGTGCGCGGCGGCGCCGACGCGCTGGCGCCCCTGGTGCAGCGCGGGCCTGTGGCGGCGCGGGGCTTGGATACACTCGCCGGATGAAAGACCGCGTCACGACCCGCGCCGGTGGCCTCGGCCCGCCGCTGACACCCGGCGGTGCCGCTGCGTCCCGGCCCAGCGTCATCCAGCTCGTCTTCCGCGAGAAAGGCGCGCTCTACGCGGCCTACATCCCGGTCTTCACCGACGGTGGCCTGTTCGTGCCGACGACGCGTGAGTACCGGCTGGGCGAAGACATCTACCTGCTGCTTTCGCTTCCCGACGACCCGCAGCGTTTTCCGGTGGCCGGCAAGGTGGCGTGGATCACGCCGCCCAACGCCTCGGGCGGGCGCACGCAGGGCGTCGGCGTGCGCTTCCCGAACGACGAGAAGTCGCGCCAGTTGAAGATCAAGATCGAGGAAGTGCTGGGCACCAGCATTTCCTCGTCCAAGCCCACGCAGACGCTGTAGGGCGCGGGCGGACCCGCCCGGCGCCGCCGTGGCGCCTGTCAGGCACACTGACCGCATGTACATCGACTCCCACTGCCACCTGAGCTTTCCCGAGCTGAGCGCACGCATTCCCGAAATCCGCCGCGAGATGGCGGCGGCGCAGGTCGACCGGGCGCTGTGCATCTGCACCACGCTCGAGGAATTCCCGCAGGTGCACGCCCTGGCCACGGGCCACGACAACTTCTGGTGCACGGTCGGGGTGCACCCCGACAGCGAAGGTGTGCAGGAGCCGACCCTGGACGACCTGCTGCAGCGCGCCGCGCTGCCGCGCGTGGTGGCGATCGGTGAAACCGGACTCGACTACTACCGGCTGAACGGCCGCACCGTCGACGAGATGGCCTGGCAGCGTGAACGCTTCCGGATCCACATCCGCGCCGCGCGCGCCACCGGGCTTCCGCTGGTCATCCACACCCGCGATGCCAGTGCCGATACGCTGGCCGTGCTGCGCGACGAAGGGCAGGGCGCCGTGCGGGGTGTCTTCCACTGCTTCACCGAAACCATGGAAGTGGCGATGGCGGCGCTGGACATGGGTTTCCATATCTCGTTTTCCGGCATCCTGACCTTCCGCAATGCCGAGGCGCTGCGCGAGGTGGCGCGCGCCGTTCCGCTGGACCGCTGCCTGATCGAGACCGACAGCCCCTACCTGGCGCCCGCGCCGCACCGCGGCAGGACCAACCAGCCGGCCTGGGTGGCGCACGTGGCGGTGCAACTGGCGGCGCTGAAGGACTTGCCGCTGGACACCGTGGCCCGGGCCACAACGGCCAACGCCGAGGCCTTGTTCGGCCTGCCGCCGGCCGCGAAGGAGAGCCTCACATGCTGATAAAACACTTTCGATATATCGCGTATGCCATTGTCATGATGGCATTTTCTGTCGCGCGGGCCGATCCGGCTGTGGATTTCTTCCGCGCCGTCAACGTCGACGATGCCGGCACGGTGAAAGCGCTGCTCCTGCGCGGCTTCGACCCGAATACGCTCAGCGAGAAGGGCCAGGTGGGCCTCTACCTGGCCCTCCGCGACGAGTCGCCGAAGGTCGTTGCGGCCCTGCTGGCGCACCCGTCGACCCGCATCGACGCCACCAACGCGGCCGATGAAACGCCCCTGATGATGGCCGCGCTGCGCGGCCAGCTCGACGGTGCACGCCAGTTGATCGACCGCGGCGCCGCCGTCAACCGACCCGGCTGGACGCCCTTGCACTACGCCGCCACCGGCCCCGAGCCGCGGCTGGTGGCGCTGCTGCTGGAGCGCGGCGCACAGCTCGATGCGCCGTCGCCGAACCGCACCACGCCGCTGATGATGGCCTCGCGTTACGGGCCCGAAGGCGCGGTCGATCTGTTGCTGGCGCGCGGCGCCAGCTTGCGCGCACGCAACGACGCCGGGCTGGGCGCCGTCGAGTTTGCCGAACTGGCCGGCCGTGAAGCGCTGGTCGCAAGACTGAAGGCGGCGCAACGCTGAGGGCGGCGGTGCACGGCGACCGTGTCAGAAGTCATCCGACACGGTGATTGGTGTTTCGCGGACTCGGCAGGCGCTGAAGTGCGACCTAGAGTTGCCGAAGCTGCAGTCTTTGCAGCAGCAGGAGTCCGTCATGGCGCATCAAGTTTCCGAACGCAACCCGTTCATGCTGATGATCAACCCCGAGGTCGTCCTGGCCGCCATGGAGAAGTCCGAACGGCTGGGCCAGCTCAACCGCCAACTGTGCCGGCCGCTCGACCGCCCGGTCACCGTGGGCGCCGATGCGAACGCCGGCGACCAGGACGGGCCTCCTGACGAGGCGGATCCCAGCGACCCCCGCTGAACCCCTGGCCGGCGCGCAGCCCTGACGGCGCCGACACCCGGCCGGTGTTCACGGCGGCGCGGGAAAAGAGCGCCGACAGCCCCCAGATCAGCAGCAGGCCGGCGCCCACGCTGCTCAGCACCAGCCAGCGGTTCTCTCGAACGTATTCGATCAGTTCGCGCGGCAGCATCAGCCAGCGCGGCAGCGGCTCGCCGCTGGACGACGCCCCGGCGCGACGGGGCGTCGACGCCTCGATCCCCGGAGGCAGGCCGCCGCGCGGCTCGACGCTGGCGGTGCGGGCCGACTGCGTCATCGGCGTGGCGCCCGAGCCGAACAGTCCCGACGGTGTCGTCGGCGGCAACTCGGCACGCACCGCCGCAGAGGCGCTTGCCGCCGTCAACGCCAATGGCGCCGTGGCCGCCCGTGCCGCAGCCTGACGCAGCTTGGTGTCGCTGCTGCCGGGAACTTGCCGCTCGTTGAACTGCAGCCCCGCGCCGCGCTGCTGCATGTCGATCAGCAGGTCGATCGTTCTCGATCCGCTGGTGCTCTCGGGAGTCAGCGGCCTGTTCGAGAGCCCGCGTTCCTCGCGTTCTGGCGCAACTGCCTCCATAGCGTCAGGCGTGGTGGGCGCCGCTTGTGCTAGGCCGGCAACGGCAAGTGAGACGACAACAAGGGGGCGGACGACTGGGCGCATCGGAAGTGACGAAAGGACTGCGGGTGGCAGCACGGGCCGGGGCACATCTGCAAGATCCGATCCCATGCGGGAATGTCCCGCTGCGGGAAGCACTTGGCGCTCTGGCATCCCTCGAATTGGGGAGAGTCTGTAAATCAGCCCGACAAGCTGAATTGTGTACGATGTATATTATGTTAACTCTCAAATTGCTCTGGCCCGAGGCTGGCAGTGGTCTCCGCGCGCGCCCGTTAGCATGCAAGAGATGAAAGCGCGCCGATCTTGAAGTCTGCCCCGCTGCCGAACCACCGCCTCGCCGTGCAGGGTCTGGTGCTGGCGGTCCTCGCCGGCTGTGGCGGCTCGGGCGCAGGCGGTGCGCCGGCCACGCCAGTGGCGCCTGTGTACGCGACGATGGGCGCTGCCGACCTGGCCGTTCTGATCGCCGAGGGCGACGCCACGAGCGAGGCCGTAGGCCGCGCCTACCAGCTTGCCCGCGGCATCCCCGAAGCGAACATGATCCGCGTGCTCGTGCCGACCGCCGCGCACGCCATCGACGCCGCCGACTTCGCCACCCTCAAGGCCGTCGTCGACGCGCGCCTGCCGGCAGGCGTGCAGGCCACGCTCGTCACATGGTCGCAGCCCTCGCGCGTGCGCGGCAGCTGTTCGGTGGGCATCACCAGCGCGCTGGCCTTCGGCTACGACGCCAGGCTGTGCGGCGGCTGCGTGGCCACCCGCCCCAGCTCCTACTTCGACAGCGACAGTGGCAAGCCCTGGACCGACCACAGGCTGCGCCCTTCGATGATGCTCGGCGCCACCACGCTGGCCGAGGCGCAGGCGATCATCAACCGCGGCGTGGCCGCCGAAGCCAGTTTCACACGCGGCGGCGCAACAGGCCACGGCTGGCTGGTGCGCACCAGCGACGCGGGCCGCAACGTGCGTTATGCCGACTTCAGCCTGCTGGCCGCGGTCACCCTGCCAGGCGTGACGATGCACTACGTCGACAACGCCGCCGGCACGGGCAGCGACGTGGTGGCCAACCAGCGCAACGTGCTCTTCTACTTCACCGGCCTGGCCCAGGTGCCCGACATCGGCACCAACAGCTACCTGCCCGGCGCCGTAGCCGACCACCTCACCAGTTCCGCCGGTTACCTGCCCGACGGTGGCGGGCAGATGCCGGCCACCGCCTGGCTGCGCGCCGGTGCGACCGGCAGCTACGGCACCGTCGAGGAGCCCTGCAACTTCGTGCAGAAGTTTCCCCGCGCCAGCGTGCTGGTGAAGCACTACCAGCGCGGCAACACGCTGATCGAGGCCTACTGGAAGTCGGTGCAGTGGCCCGGGCAGGGGCTGTTTCTGGGCGACCCGCTGTCGCGGCCCTGGGCGCCTTGAGCGAACGGCCTGGCGCCCTGCCCTCGCGTCCAGTGTGCCGCTGGGCACCGCCCGGGCTGCACGTTCAGGCGTGCGGAGCCCCTTCGCTGACGCTGGCCAGGCTGTCCATCGCCTCGGCCAGCAACTGGCCCGGGTGCAGCGTCGTGGCCAGGCCCGCCAGGCGCAGTTTTTCCAGCACGCGACGTGTCATCGTGTGCACACGTCCGCCGTGGCGGCTGCCGAAGACGAAGAGCTGCCGGTTCGGGCTGGCCCAGCTGAGCTGTGTGCTCATCCAGCGGTCCAGCAGGAACATGTGGAAGCGCATGCCGGGCACCATCGAGTCCAGCCAGGCCTCGCAGTGCAGGGTGGCTGCGGTAGGGCCGTCGGGTTCGTTCATGTCGATCGGCACCGTGGTCAGGTAGACGCCATGGCGTTCTGCCAGGGGCACGCCTGCGGCGGGCGTCTCGCGCGTGGGCGGCGGTTCGGGGGGCGGCGGCGGGCGGCGCAGCACGGCAGCCAGGTCCTGCAACTCGGCGTCGACACGCTCGGGCGCCATGCCGGCCTGCAGCAACCCGGGGCGCGCCCTGGCGATCAGCAGGCGCCGCACTTCCCGCGTCACGGTCTCGCGCCCGGCCGCCTGCAACTGCTCGAACAGGCCGGCCTGGGCCGCGAACTCGCTGCTGTCGAGGCCGAACTTCAGCGCCGTTTCCGTCATCGCCTGGGCCCAGGGGCCGACCAGGAAGCGGTGCAGCGGCTGGGCCACGGGCTGGGCGCGCAGGTCGGCGGCGGCCTGGCTGCGGATGGCGCTCTCGGCTTCTTGGCGTGCCAGTTCGTGCTGCACGGCACCGAACTCGGTGTCGAGTTCGAGACCGCGCGCCTTCACCCAGGTGGCGGCGGCGCGGTCGATGTCGGCGACCGCGCTGGTGCACAGCGTGCGGTCGATGGTCTGGGCGGCCTCCAGCCGGGCCACCGCCTTGTCCAGCGCCGCACCCACGATGTCGAGTTCGCCGCTGCGCGTCTCTTCCAGCGTGGCACCCAGAGCCATCATCCGGTCGAGCATCTGCCACCACGGGTGTTCGACCGTCCGCCACAGGTCGCCCTGCTGCGCCGTCACGCGCTGCGAAGCCCCCTGCAGACGCTGCAGCAGGCCTGTCAGCACCGGCGACAGGTCGGCCTGCCTCTCGATCTGCGCGAACAGCTGCGCCATCACCTGCGCGGCGCGTGCCGGGTCCAGCGAAGGCGCGGTCACGGCACCCGGGCGCGGGGCCGCAGTGGCCAGGGCGTCCAGCCGGAAAGTCAGGGTCGGCGCCGCGCCGGCATCGGCATCGGCAGGCACTGCTGCCAGCGTGCCGCCCGGCACCGCAGGCACCTGGCGCTGCGCCCATTCGACCAGCCGGGCCAGCGCGGCCAGGGTCTCGGGTTGCGCGCCGGCGGTGGCCGTGCGCCGCGCGCTCTCAGGCGCCGCGGTTGCGCTGCCGGCGGCGTCGCGCGGCGCAACGCCGGCCGGTGTCGCCCGGGTACCGACACTGGTGGTCGGGCGTATGAGGTAGCGCGCGGGCTCGACGCCCCAGCCGTCGAGTTCGCGCAGCTGCTCGCGGTACACCCGTCGCAGCTGCCCGCTGAGCGCCGTGCCCAGGTGTTGCAGCATCAGCAGCCGCAGGTCGTTGTCCAGCGGCAGTGTCGACAGGCTGCTGCGCAAGGCGCGTGCGCACGTCAGCGGCGGCAGGGGAATGGCGTCGAAGTGCACGGCGTCCTGGCCGCGCAGCCCGCTGCACAACGCCGCCAGGCGGCGCAGTTCGTGTTCGGCGTCGGCTTCGACGCCCTGCGCGATGCGCGCGACCTCGATGTCCTCGTCGATCTGGTCTTCGGCGATGAGCATGAAGGTCGACAGCGAGGCGCCGGCCGGGCCAGCCGGCGCGGCGCGCGTAGTGCCATGGCCCAGCGCAGTGCGCAGCGCAGCACCGAAGGCCTCGGCGAGCGCGGGCGCTGCGCCACGCAGCGTGCGATGGGCCTCGCCGGCCTGTGCGCGCAGCATCGGCCCGACACCCCCGGCAGACTGGGCCGCCAGCGAGTCGGCCGCTGCGCTGATCACGGCAGGCACCCAACGGCCGAGGCCGGCGTGCACGGCCTCGTTGAAGCGGGCGATGGGGGGCAGCGGTGTCACGGGGACGGTGTGGCGTTGCAGCCTGCGGCGAGGCTGGATGCCACGTTGTCGACGCTTGCGCGCCGGCCTTGAGCCTGGCTTGGCAGGCGCGTGTCTACCGCGCCGCGTTCTCGGCGATGCCCTGCGCAAAGTGCGGCAGCAGCTGCAGCGGCAGGTCGTGGCCCATGCCGGGCACGATATCGGCCACGGCGCCTGCGATGCGCTGCACCAGGTCGTGGCCGGCGGCCACGCGCACCAGCGGATCGGCCTGGCCGTGGATCACCCGCGTCGGCGCCGTGATCAGCGGCAGCAACGGCGAACGGTCGCCATCGGCCACCACCGCGACGATCTGCCGCGCCGTGCCCGCTGGCCGCCAGGCGCGCTGCACGTTGGCTTCCAGGCGCAGGCGCTGTCGTTCACGGTCCGCCGGGTAGGCCGGGCTGCCGATGACCTTCAGCACATGTTCCAGATGCGCCACGACATCGGCCGTCGCGCTGCTGGCCGGCCGCGAGACGAGTGCGTGGCGCACACGCAGCCCGGGCTGCGGCAGCTTGCGCGAACCGGTAGTGGTCATCATCAGGGTCAGGCTCTTCAGGCGCTGCGGATGTTTGGCGGCCAGGTGCTGCGCGATCATGCCGCCCATCGAGGCGCCGCAGACATGCGCACGCGGCAGGCCCAGCGCGTCCAGCACACCCAGCGCGTCCTGCGCCATGTCGGCGATGCCGTAGGGCGCGGCCACACGCAGGTGCAGGCTGTAGCGGATGGCCTGCACGGGCACGTTGGGCACGCCCAGGTGGTCGAAACCCTGGCTCAGTCCGGCGTCGCGGTTGTCCATGCGGATGACACGAAAGCCGCGGCTGACCAGCAACTGCACCAGTTCGTCGGGCCAGGCCGTGAGCTGCATGCCCAGGCCCATGATCAGCAGCAGCGGCTCGCCGCCGGGCAGACCCTGGTCGTCGACCTCGATGCCGATGCCGTTGGCAACGATGCGCATCGTGTCTACAGCCCGGCCATCGCCTGCAGCGGCGAGTGGTGCGTGAGCTTGTAGAACCAGCGCCGCGCGCCCTTGACGTCGAAGGGCTTCCAGGCCTGCGGGTCCTGCGCCAGGCGGTCGGCGATGGCAAAGAGCGCCAGCGGGTTCATGCCCATGCCCAGGTGGCTGGCGTGCACCTCGATGTTCTCGGCGTGCGGCGCGGCCGGGTTCAGGCTGCACTGCCAGGCCACCACGCCGTCGGTCTTGCTGTAGATCGAGGTCGTCGGGCAGGCCGGCGTGCCGCGGATCTGCTCGATCAGTTCGGGGTCGTGTGTGCTCTGGCCGCTGACCAGTTCGTAGAAGCGCCAGGCGTTCGTGGCGCGCGGGTGGGCGTTGAAGGGGGTGCCCAGCGTGATGACGCAGCGTGCGTGCTCGGGCTGTTCCTTGGCCAGTTCACGCGCGTAGATGCCACCCAGGCTCCAGCCGATGAGGCTGGCGCGTTCGCCGTGGCGTGTGGCCACCTGGCGCAGGTGGTCGCGGCAGGCTTCCAGCACGCCGTGGCGCGGGCCGAAGTTGAAGCCCTGCTTCCAGGCGTAGGGCGTGTAGCCGCGCTCGCGCAGGAAGTTGCGCAGCGGCAGCGTGGTGATGTCCGAAGCCCCCAGGCCGGGGAAGACCAGCACCGGGTGGCCGTCGCCGCTGGGCAGCCGGCTCAGCCAGGGCGCGGCGGCCAGCATGGCGGCGTACTCCCAGGGTGCGCGGGCTTCGAGCATCAGGCGCCAGGGCCCGGGCGCGGTGACCAGTTCCCGCGCGTCCAGCGGCGCAAAGGGGTCGGGTGCGGGGTGCGCGTGCCGTTCGGGCACGGCCACTTCGGGGGCCGGCCGGCGCCGGCGCTTCGGAAGACTCATGCGGGCATTGTTAGCCAGCGCGGCGGCGTCGCGATGGGGCGGCTTCCCTAGGTCGGCGTGTCACCTGCGAGACAGCGGCTTCCACCGCGCTGCCCATCATCGACTTGGCGGCCTTGCCGAGCGCGCCGCTCATCGCGCCGGTTGCGCCTGTCATGGCGCCCGTCATCGCGCCCGTCAGGCCGCCGGCCAGGCGCTTCGTGGCCTGCGTGGTGATGCTGACGAGGCCCGGCTCCGCCGCGTCGTCGTCGGCTGCCTCGCCGGGGCGCGGCAGCGCACGCAGGTCGTCGAAGGCGATGCGCAGCGCGTCGGCCAGGTCAGACACGTCGGGCATCGCCGCGGCGTCGGCCATGAGGCCGAAGTCCAGGCTCTGGTCGTAGCTCTGCACCGTGATGTTCAGCGCCATGCCGTGGACGACGATCGACGTGGGGTAGTTGGTCAGCATGCGGGCGCCGGCCATGAACAGCGGCACGGTCGGGCCCGGCACGTTGCTGATGACGAGGTTGGCCACCTGCGGAATGCGGTCGGCCACCCGCGCCTTGCCATAAAGCGCGGTGGCGGCCTCGATCAGCCAGGGCACGCCCAGCGACGGGTAGTCGGTGGGCAGGATGCTCTTCAGCCGGCCCATCGTCGACTTCATCGCCCCCGACGCCGCCTTGATGTGCTCGAGCCGCTTCTTCGTGTCGGCGATGTGCGTGCCCAGGCTGATGAAGCTCATCGAGGCCTGGTTGTCGGCCGCGGTGTCGCCCTTCTCGCGCAGCGTGATCGGCACCGCGGCCACCAGGCTCTTGCGCGGCAGCACCCGCTGCTTGCCGTAATGGCGGCGCAGCGCGCTGCTGCACAACATCAGCACCATGTCGTTGACGGTGGCGTCGAAGGCCCGCCCCAGCGCCTTCAGCTCGGGCAGCGGCAGCGTCACGGTGGCAAAGGCGCGGCCCGCCGTCACCGACACGTTCAAGGGCGTGCGGGGCGCCAGCGTCAGGTTGCCGCTGCCCTTCTTGCCGGTCAGCAGTTCCGAAGCCGACACCGCCGCCGTGGCGGCGTTCTTCAGCGTGCCCACCGTCGCCGGCAGGTTGCGCACGATGGCCGCGACCTTCTGCGCCTGGCTGCCGAGCACACCGCGCAGCATCTCGGTCATCTCGAGGCGGAAGACGCGGGTGCGTTTCGACGGCCGCACCTCGATGGCGCGCGGCTGCGGGCTGACGTCGAGCAGCGCGTTGGCCAGCGCCACCGCGGCCTGGCCGTCCACCGCGGCGTGGTGCAGCTGGGTGTAGAGCGCCACGCGGCGCACGCCGTTGGCGCCAGGCGCCAGGCCTTCGAAGACATGCATCTTCCACAGCGGCCGCTCGCGGTTCAGCAGCACCGTGTGCAGCTGCGACACGGCAGCTTCCAGCTCGGCCATGCCGGCGCCGCCCTTGCCGGCGGCGGCCAGCTTGATCTCGACGACGTGCTGCTTCAGGTCGGGCACGGCGTCGACCCAGGCCGGGTTGGCCAGGTTCAGCGGCATCCACCACAGGCGGCGGCGCAGCACGCCGGCCACCGGTAGCCGGCTTTCCACGTGCTTGCGCAGCGCGGTGACGAACTTGCCCTTGTAGCCGGGCGGCAGCTCGAAGACGTGCAGGGCACCGACGTGCATCGGCATCTCGGCCGTCTCGAGGTAGAGGAAGGTGGCGTCCAGGCCAGAGAGTTGTTGCATGCGGGGCCTTCTAGCCGACGTGCTGCGGCAGCGCGATGCTAGGCGCCCCGGCGCCTGCGGGTCTTGGGGACTGTCCCGGGGTGCGCGCCCGGCGCCCGCGTGCGGCCTTCAGCGCCGGCCCTTGTGGGCGCCCTTGCCCGCGACCTTGCCTGCGCTCTTCTTCACCAGCGCAGCCTCCACCGCCTCGCACAGCGTCTTCAGCACCTTGATGCGGGCGTGGTACTTGTTGTTGGCCTCGACCAGCGTCCAGGGCGCCGCCGCGGTGGAGGTGCGGTCGACCATGTCGCAGACGGCGGCTTCGTAGGCGTCCCACTTCTCGCGGTTGCGCCAGTCGTCGGCGGTGATCTTGAAACGCTTGAATTCAACCTGCTCGCGCAGCTTGAAGCGGCGGAACTGTTCTTCCTTGCTCACCGCGAGCCAGAACTTGGCCACCACCACGCCGTGCCGCACCAGTGCGGCCTCGAAGTCGTTGATCTCGCCGTAGGCACGTTTCCAGTCGGCTTCGCCGCAATAGCCTTCGACGCGCTCGACGAGCACACGCCCGTACCAGCTGCGGTCGAAAAACGCGAAGCGACCGCGGCGCGGCAGCGGGCGCCAGAAGCGCCACAGGTAGGGCTGGGCGCGCTCTTCCTCGGTGGGCGCGGCGACGGGGATGTTGTCGTAGCCACGGGCATCCAGCGCGCCGGTCACACGCCGTATCGCGCCCCCCTTGCCGGCACCATCGTTGCCTTCGAACACCGCCACCACCGACAGCTTGCCAAAGCGCGGGTGGCGCGCCGCCAGGTTCAGGCGGCCCTGCCACTTCTCCAGTTGCCGCTGGTAGGCGGCGCGTGTCAGTGGCTGGTCGAGTTGCAGGGCGGTCAGCACATTCAGGCGGTCGCCCGGCGCGGCCAGCGGCGGCGCCTTGGCGGCCGGCGCCTTGGCCGTCTTTTCGTCCAGCCGCCCGCGCAGTGCTGCCAGCAGATGGCGGCCCACCGTCAGGGCGCGGAAACGCGGGTCGGCGGCGGGCACCACGATCCAGGGCGCGGCGCCGGTGCTGGTCTGGCGCAGGAAGGGGTCGCAGACGGCGATGAAACGCTCGTAGAGCTTGAAGTAGTCCCACTCGGTGTCGGTGACACGCCAGCGTGTCTTCGGATCCTGCTCCAGCGCCTTCAGCCGCGCCTTCTGCTGCGGCTTCGAGAGGTGGAACCAGTACTTCAGCAGCAGCACGCCTTCGTCGCACAGCATCTGCTCCAGGCGCTGGATGTCGGCGATCTGGCGCGTGAAGTCGCCTTCGTCGATGAGGCCCATCACCCGCTGCACGATGGGCAGCGTGTGCCAGGCGCCGAAGAAGATGCCGATCTGGCCCTTGGGCGGCAGTGCACGCCAGAAGCGCCAGTGCGCCGGGCGCTCGATCTCTTCGTCCGAAGGTGTGCCGAAGGCCGTGGTGCGGATGTGCCGCGGGTCCATCCACTCGTTGAGCAGGTTGACCGTCTCGCCCTTGCCCGCGCCCTCGACGCCAGCGATCAGGATCAGCACCGGGAATCGGCCGTCGAGCTTGAGGTCGTATTGCGCGTTGAGCAGTGCCGCACGCAGCGTCGCTTCTTCTCGCTCGTACGCCGCCTTGGCGACCTGATGCTTCAGTTTGGCCGATTCGAACATCGCATGCGGAAGTTCGCACGCGGCCTCCCCTGTGGCGCTGATCCACGTCAAGGCTCCACGGCGCGCACAATGAATATCGTGCAGTGCACACCGTCCGGAAAAGGGGAGACACGATGAACAAGCTGCTGAAGCGGGTTGGCGCCGCGGCCGTACTGGCCACCTTGGGCCTGCCCGGCTGGGCGCAGGCGCAGGCGCCGGTGGCCGTGGTCGAAGAAGTGCGCGGCCAGCCGGCGGGTGTCGAATTCATGGACTACGTGGCTGCCGGCAAGCTCATCAAGCTGGGGCCGAAGGACGTCATCGTGCTGGGCTACCTGAAGTCGTGCTGGCGCGAGACCATCACCGGCGGCACCGTGACGGTGGGCGACACGCAAAGCAGCGTGCAGCGCGGCAAGGTCGAACGCACGCAGGTGGAATGCGACGCCGCCCGCGGCAAGGTGGGCGCGCGCGAAGGCACGCAGAGCGCGGCCACGGTGTTCCGCAGCATCCGGCGCGACGCCGCGCCGGCACGGCCGCCCGCCACGCTCTACGGCCAGTCGCCGGTGTTCGAGGTCGACGCCGCGCGTGGCGCGCTGCTCATCGAGCGCCTGGACGAAGCCGGCCCGCGCATCGAACTCGGCATCGCCGGCGCGGCCTTGCTGCGCGAGCGCTTTTTCGACCTGTCACGCGCTGGCGTGGTGCTGGTGCCCGGGGGCACCTACGCGGCAAGCCTGGGCGAGCGCAAGATCGAATTCAAGATCGCGCCGCAGGCCGCGCCTGGCGCCGCGCCGCTTGCCGGTCGCCTGCTGCGTTTCGACTGAGCCGCGTTCGCCGCGCCAGCTTCTGCCCCCGCATGGCGCGCATCCGCGGACGTGACGGCCTGGCGGTGGCCGTCATCGCACTGGCCTGCGGTGGGCTCACCGCCCTGCCCGCCTTCGACGGCCAGCGTGGCCTGACGCTCGACCTGCTGACCGCGCTGCGCTGGCAGGCCTTCGGGCCGCGCCTCGACCCGGCGCGCTCGCCCGCCGTGGTGCTGGCCATCGACGAAGAGACCTACACCACGCCGCCCTTCCAGGGTTCACCCACCATCACCTGGACGCGCGAGATCGGCCGTGTGCTGCAGGCCGTGGTCGACGGCGGCGCGGCGGTGGTCGGCTTCGACATCGTGTTCCCGAGTTCGATCGAGCAGTCGGCCATCCCGTTTGGCGACGACGCCGTCGGCAGCCGCCTGCGCGGCTTCGACCGCGACTTCCTGCGGGCGCTGAACGCCACGGCGGGCGCCGGCAAGCTGGTGCTGGGCGAAGTGCAGCACCGCGACGCGCCGATACGGCCAGCGGCCGGGCAGCGTTTTGCCGTCGGCCACCAGCGCAACATCCGTTCGCTCAACGCCTACAGCGACGCCGACGACGTGCTGCGCCGGCTGCCGCTGAGCTTCGCCGCCGACGGCCGGCCGGTGCCTTCGATGGCAGTTGAACTCGCCGCACGTGCGCTGGCGGCCGCGCCGGTGTTTGCAGCCGACGGCTCGCTGACGCTGGCCGGCCAGGCCGTGCGCGGCAGCGTGCCCAACACCGTGACGCTGAACTTCGAGGGTGGCGCCGACGACGTGCCCACCTATTCGCTGGCCGACCTGCACGCCTGCGCGCTGAAGGGCGACAGCGACTACTTCCGCCGCCAGTTCGCCGGCAAGGTGGTGCTGCTGGGCACCCTGCTCGACACCGAGGACCGCCGCACGACGTCCAAACGCTGGGCCACCGGCCTCGAGCGTGCCGCCGCCCCGCGCTGCGTGCTGCCGCCACCCGCGGCCACCGGTCAGGTGCCGCGGCAGACGGTGGCCGGCGTCTACGTGCACGCCACCGCCGTCAACAACCTGCTGCGGGGCGACGCCGTCAGGACGCCGGGCCGTGTGGCCACGGCCGCCATCGCGGTGGCCCTGGCCGCGGCAGCCGCCGGCGCCGCGCTGCTGCTGGCCCCCTGGGCGGCGGTGCTGGTGGCGCTGGCCGGTGCGGCGGCCTACACCGCCGCCGCCGTGTTCAGCTTTCGCGATGCGCTGGCGCTTCCCCTGCTGGAACCGGCGCTGGCGGGCGCCGCCGCGTTGGTGCTGACCATCGCCTGGCGCGTGGTCATCGCCGACAAGGACAAACGTTTCCTGCGCAGGAGCTTCGGCCTCTACCTGTCGCCGCGGGTCATCGAACAGATGCTGCAGGCCGAACGCCCGCCGGCGCTGGGCGGCGAACAGCGCGAGGTGACGGTGTTCTTCTCGGACATCGCGGGCTTCTCCAGCTTCTCGGAAACGCTGACGCCGCCCGAACTGGTGGCGCTGATGAACGCCTACCTGTCGGCGATGACCGACATCGTCGAAGCGCATGGCGGCTACGTCGACAAGTACATCGGCGACGCCATCGTCGCCGTGTTCGGTGCCCCCGCCGACGACGCCGAGCACGCGCGCAACGCCGTGCGCGCCGCGCTGGCCTGCCGCGAGCGGCTGGCGGCCCTGAACGGTGGCGACCCGGGTTTTCAGGGCCGCACCCTGCACCACCGCATCGGCCTGAACTCGGGCCCGGCGTTGGTGGGCAACATCGGCTCGCGGAGGCGCTTCAACTACACCGTGATGGGCGATGCGGTGAACCTGGCGTCGCGGCTGGAGGGCGCGAACAAGTACTTCGGCACCGACATCCTGGCGTCCGACGCCACCGTGGTGCTGACCGGAGAAACCTTCACGTGGCGGGAGATCGACGCCATACGGGTCAAGGGGCGGGTGCAGGCGGTACGTGTCTTCGAGCCCCTGGCTGCGGCGGGCGAGGAGACGGCAGAACAGGCCGCGCACCGCACCGCCTATGCCGAGGCGCTTGCAGCCTGGCGCGCGCGTGACTTCGTGGCTGCCGCCGCAGGTTTTGGACGCATGGCTTCGACCGATGCAGCTGCGGCGCGCTTCGAGCCCCGGGTGCGGGACCTTCTGGCGCAACCGCCAGGGGCCGATTGGGAACCCGTCAACACGCTCGAGGACAAGTAGGCCATGCAAGGCCGGAAATGAAGAAGGCCGGCTGTGCCGGCCTTCCTGTCAAACGGACTTCCCTGAGCGTGGTCGCGGTCTGCGCGCGACTCGGAGCAGAAGTTAACCGGGCGACAGATGCACCGCCACTGCAAGACCTGACAGGTTGAACCGTCCGGCCACCCACCTAGGGGGTGGCAAGACCGACCCGCTGCCGCAGGCCCAGCAATTCGTTGCCCACCAGTGCCGCCAGCACCAGCACCCCGCCGCCCAGCACGGCGGCCGAGGGCGCCTCGCCGGCGCCCAACCAGGCCCACAGCACACCGAACACCACCTCCAGCAGGCCCAGCAGCGAGATCTCGGGCCCCGACAGCACACGCGCCGCGGCCACCGCCATCAGGCAGGGGATGGCCAGCTGCACCACGCCCAGCAGCGCCAGCAGCGACAGGTCGTGCGCCGACGCGGCCAGCGGCCAGGCCAGCGGCAGCGTCACCGCAGCCGAAAGCAGCGCGCCGATGAGCACGGCGCTCAGCATGTCGGGCGGGCTCTCGTGGCCCTTCAGGTGTTGCAGCAGCGTCCAGTTGACGGCCGCAGCCACGGGCACGGCCAGCGCCACCAGCGTGCCCAGCAGCGCCTTCGGGTCGTTGCCTACCACCTCGTGGCCGTACATCCAGGCGATGCCGACGCCGGCCAGCGCGATGGCGCCCCAGGTGCGCGGCGCCAGCCGGTGGCCCAGCGCCGCGCGCGACAACAGCGCGGTGAGCAACGGCCCGATCGACATCGTCACCAGCACGTTGGCCACGCTGGTCAGCGTGAGCGCCATCATGAAGGCGGTGTACATCACCGCCCAGCAGGCGCCGCTGAGCCACAGCGCGCGGCCGCCGCCGCGCAGCGCGGCCCACAGTGGGCGTGGACCCTTCAGCCACGACAGCAACACAACCAGCGCCAGTGCGTTGAAGCCGCTGCGCCAGAACGTCACCTCGAAACCCCGCGCCGCCTCGAGGTGGCGCGAGACGACGCCGGCGATGCTCCACAGCAGCGCCGCGGCCACCATCACCCACACCGCCTTGCGGTGCGTCATGGGCATCGCAAGTCCGGCTTCAGGACGAGGCCGGGCGTCCCTGGCGCTTGCGCTCGTGTTCGGTCAGGAACCGCTTGCGCACGCGGATGCTCTTGGGCGTGATCTCGACCAGCTCGTCGTCGGCGATGAACTCGACCGCGTACTCCAGCGTCAGGTCGATCGGCGGCGTGATCTTGATCGCGTCTTCCTTGCCGCTGACGCGGAAGTTGGTCAGCTGCTTCTGGCGCGTGGCGTTGACGACGAGGTCGTTGTCGCGGCTGTGGATGCCGACGATCAGGCCTTCGTAGACCGGGTCGTTCGGCTTCACGAACATGCGGCCACGGTCGTCGAGCTTGCCCAGGGCGTAGGTGAAGATCTCGCCCGCGTCCATGCTGATCAGCACGCCGTTCTTGCGGCCGGCGATCTCGCCCTTGTAGGCCTCGTAGCCGTCGAAGATGTTGCTGATGAGGCCGGTGCCGCGTGTCAGGTTCATGAACTCGTTCGAAAAACCGATGAGGCCGCGCGCCGGGATGCGGTACTCCAGCCGCACGCGGCCGCGACCGTCGGTCTCCATGTTGACCAGTTCGGCCTTGCGCTCGCCCAGCGCCTGCATCACGCCGCCCTGGTGCTGGTCCTCGATGTCGACCGTCACCAGCTCGATCGGCTCGTGGCGCTCGCCGTTCACTTCGTGGAAGACGACGCGCGGCTTGCCCACCGCCAGCTCGTAGCCTTCACGACGCATGTTCTCGAGCAGGATGGTCAGGTGCAGTTCACCGCGGCCGCTGACTTCGAAGATGCCGTCCTCGGCCGATTCCTTGACCTTCAGCGCCACGTTGCTCTGCAGTTCCTTCTGCAGCCGGTCCCAGAGCTGGCGGCCGGTGACGTACTTGCCTTCGCGGCCGGCCAGCGGGCTGTTGTTGACGCAGAAGTTCATCGTCAGCGTGGGCTCGTCGACGTGCAGCATCGGCAAGGGCATCGGGTTGGCCGGGTCGGTGAGCGTGACGCCGATGCCGATGTCCTCGATGCCGTTGATGAGCACGATGTCGCCCGGGCCGGCCATGTCGGTCTGCACACGCTCCAGGCCCTCGAAGGTCAGCACCTGGTTGACGCGGCCCTTGAAGGTCTTGCCGCCCTCTTCCGGTGTGCCTTCGCACACCAGCACGTCCATCATCGGCTTCAGCGTGCCCTGCGTGATGCGGCCCACGCCGATGCGGCCGACGAAGGTGCTGTAGTCCAGCGACGAGATCTGCAGTTGCAGCGGCGCTGCGGGGTCACCCTGGTGCTCGGGCACGTGGGTCAGCACGGTGTCGAAGAGCGCGCTGAGGTCGGGGCCCCACTGCTCGCCGGCAGCACCTTCGGTCAGCGAAGCCCAGCCGTTCAGGCCCGAGGCGTAGACCACCGGGAAGTCGAGCTGCTGCTCGGTGGCACCGAGCTTGTCGAAGAGTTCGAAGGCGGCGTTGATGACGTAGTCGGGGCGTGCACCCGGCTTGTCGACCTTGTTCACGACGACGATGGGCTTCAGCCCCAGCGCCAGCGCCTTCTTGGTGACGAAGCGCGTCTGCGGCATCGGGCCTTCCTGGGCATCGATCAGCAGCACCACGCCGTCGACCATGCTCAGCGCACGTTCAACTTCACCACCGAAGTCGGCGTGGCCGGGGGTGTCGACGATGTTGATGTGCGTGCCCTTCCACTCCACGGCGCAGTTCTTGGCCAGGATGGTGATGCCCCGCTCACGTTCGATGTCGTTGCTGTCCATCACGCGCTCGGCGACCTTCTCGTTTTCACGGAAGGTGCCGCTCTGGCGCAGCATCTGGTCGACCAGGGTGGTCTTGCCGTGGTCGACGTGGGCGATGATGGCGATGTTGCGAATGGCTTTGTAGCTCATGGGGCGTCCTGGACTTCGATGGGGCTCAGCAGGCGGTCAGCGATCAGTTCGCCTGCGGTGATATGGGCGGTGCCGAGAAAGGCCACCGGTGCGTCGGGGGGTTCCGGCGGTCGCCGGTAGACCCTCACGGCTGGCGCATCGGACAAGCCCACGCGTCGGCGCAAGCCGCTCAGGAAACGCCCGGCCTCGTCGCCCTGCAGGTGCACGGCCGGCCAGCCGGCCACCAGGGCATCGGGGCGCAGCAGCAGCGCTTCACGCCCGGCTTCGTCCAGCGCCTGCAGGTGTTCCAGTGTCACCGCCTGCGCCACGTCCAGCGTGCCGCTGGCGGTGCGGCGCAGCGCGCTGAGGTGGGCGCCACAGCCCAGCGCGGCGCCGATGTCTTCGGCCAGCGTTCGGATGTAGGTGCCCTTGCTGCAGGCCACGTCGAGCACCAGCTCGGTGTCGCGCCAGGACAGGATGTGGATGTGGTGAATCGTCACCGCCCGCGTCGGACGTTCGATCTCGACCCCGGCGCGGGCGTATTCGTAGAGAGCCCGGCCCTGGTGTTTCAGCGCCGAGTGCATCGGCGGCAGCTGCAGGAGGTCGCCGGTGAACTGGCGGCAGGCGGCCTCGATGGCGGCGCGGTCGACGTTCACGGCGCGCTCTTCGATGACCTCACCCTCGCGGTCGCCCGTGCGGGTGCGCTGGCCCAGGCGCAAGGTGGCGGTGTAGCGCTTGTCCGCGTCCAGGCTGACCTGGCTGAACTTGGTGGCGGCGCCGAAGCACAGCGGCAGCAGCCCGGTGGCCAGGGGGTCCAGCGTGCCGGTGTGGCCGCCCTTCTCCGCACGCAGGATGCCCTTGGCCTTCTGCAGCGCGTCGTTGCTCGTCCAGCCCAGGGGCTTGTCGAGCAAGAGCACGCCGTTCAGCGGCTTGCGGGGCAACTTCGGCGCACGGGCTGTTTGCATCAGTCTTCTTTGGCGCGCGTGGCGTTGGCGCGCGCGATCAGGGCGGTCAGGTCCAGCGCACGCTCGGTGGTCTTGTCGAAGTGGAAGTGCAGCGTCGGCACGGTGTGGATGGACAAGCGCTTGAAGAGCCCGTTGCGCAGGTAGCCCGCGGCCTCGTTCAGCGCCGCGGCGCTGTCTTCAGCGGTGCCGACCAGCACCGAGAAAAAGATCTGCGCGTGGGCGTAGTCGGGCGAGACCTCGACACTGTTGATTGTGACCATGCCCAGCCGCGGATCCTTGAGATCGCGGATGAGCTCGGCCACGTCGCGCTGGATCTGGTCGGCGACGCGGTAGCTGCGGTTGGGAACGGACTTCTTGTGTCTCATGGGAACCCTTAAGTACAAACCCCGCCTTCTTTTCAGGAGGCGGGGTTTGCAGAAGAGAGCAAATCCGCCTTACAGCGTGCGTGCCACTTCCTTCACCTCGAAGAACTCGAGCTGATCGCCTTCCTTGATGTCGTTGTAGTTCTTCAGCTTGATGCCGCACTCGAAGCCTTCCTTGACATCGCGCACATCGTCCTTCAGCCGCTTCACCGACTCGACCTCGCCGGTGTAGATCACCGTGTGGTCGCGCAGCAGGCGGAACTTGGCGTTGCGGATGACCTGGCCGGCGGTGATCATGCAACCGGCGACGGTGCCGATCTTGCTGGCCACGAACACGGTGCGGATCTCGGCCGTGCCGATGACTTCCTCGCGCTGTTCCGGCGCCAGCATGCCGCCCATCGCCGCCTTGATCTCGTCGACCGCGTCGTAAATGATGTTGTAGTACTTGATGTCGACGCCGTTGCCTTCGGCCAGCTTGCGCGCACCGGCATCGGCGCGCACGTTGAAGCCGATGACAACGGCCTTGCTGGCGATGGCCAGGTTGATGTCGCTCTCGCTGATGCCACCCACCGCGGCGTGCACGATCTGCACCTTGACCTCGGGTGTGCTGAGCTTGAGCAGGCTCTGCGCCAGCGCTTCCTGCGAACCCTGCACGTCGGCCTTGACGATCAGGCTCAGCGTCTGCGCCGCGCCTTCGCCCATGTTCTCGAACATGCCTTCCAGCTTGGCGGCCTGGCGCTTGTTCAGCGTCACTTCGCGGTACTTGCCCTGGCGGAAGGTGGCGATCTCACGGGCACGGCGCTCGTCGTTGAGCACCATGAACTCGTCGCCGGCCTGCGGCACCTCGGTCAGGCCCTGGATTTCGACCGGCAGCGAAGGCCCGGCCGATTCGATGGACTTGCCGTCTTCGTCGATCATGGCACGCACGCGGCCGAAGCTGCTGCCGGCCAGCACGATGTCGCCCTTGTTCAGCGTGCCGCTCTGCACCAGGATCGTGGCCACCGGGCCGCGTCCCTTGTCCAGGCGTGCTTCGATCACCAGGCCCTTGGCCGCGGCGACCTTCGCTGCCGTGAGTTCCAGCACCTCGGCCTGCAGCAACACCTGTTCGAGCAGCGTGTCGATGCCGACGCCGGTCTTGGCCGATACACCGACAAACGGCGATTCACCGCCGAAGTCTTCCGGAATCACGCCCTCGGCCACCAGTTCGCTCTTCACGCGTTCGAGGTTGGCGTCGGGCTTGTCGATCTTGTTCATGGCCACGACGATGGGCACACCGGCCGCCTTCGCGTGGGCGATGGCTTCCTTGGTCTGCGGCATCACGCCGTCGTCGGCGGCCACCACCAGGATGACGATGTCGGTGGCCTTGGCGCCACGGGCCCGCATCGCGGTAAACGCCGCGTGGCCCGGGGTGTCGAGGAAGGTGATCATGCCGCGCGGGGTTTCCACGTGGTAGGCACCGATGTGCTGGGTGATGCCACCGGCTTCGCCCGCCGCCACGCGGGCGCGGCGGATGTAGTCCAGCAGGCTGGTCTTGCCGTGGTCGACGTGACCCATCACGGTCACCACCGGCGCGCGCGGCAACTGCTCGGCCGCGTCGTGCAACGCGGTTTCTTCCTCGGTGAAGGCTTCCGGGTCGTCCAGCTTGGCGGCCAGCGCCTTGTGGCCCATTTCCTCGACGACGATCATCGCCGTCTCCTGGTCGAGCTGCTGGTTGATGGTGACCATCTGGCCCAGCTTCATCAGCTGCTTGATGACCTCGGACGCCTTGACGCTCATCTTGTGCGCCAGGTCGGCCACGCTGATGGTTTCGGGCACGTGCACTTCCTGCACCAGCGCCTCGGGCGCAGCGGTGTAGCTCTGGCCGCCGCCGGTGTCGCCGCGGCGGGCGCCGCCGCGCAGATCGGAAGAGCGTCGTGTA